>CBDTZE010000301.1:0-3387 GCA_965364815.1 uncultured Nitriliruptoria bacterium
CCGGAGAACTCGACCATGGCCTTGGGCGTGTGGTCCGTGATCGGAGCCAGCCGGGTGCCACGCCCCCCGGCGAGGATGACGGCCTGCGTGGGACGCAGGGACGCGGTCACGCCGATTCCGTCAGGTCGCGGATCAGGCAGGTCGTGACAAGGTCGGCAACGACCGCATGGGCGCTCTCCACCGTGCCGTAGTGCCCCTGGGGCGACGCGACGTGCAGGGCGACGTCCACCCGATCCAGCAGCGCGCCGCCGTCGAAGCCCAACAGGCCGATGGTCTGCATGCCCCGTTGCGCGGCGAGTTCCTGTGCGGCGACGACGTTCGGTGAACTGCCCGAGCACGAGATCACGATCAGCACGTCGCCCTCGTTGGCGAAGTTCTCCAACTGCCCGGCGAAGGCCCGTTCGTAGCCCTCGTCATTGGCCAGCGCGGTCAGCCAGGAAACGTTGTCGGAGAGGCTCAGCACGCGCATCGCGAGGCGCCCGGACTGCTTGGTGGCCTTGCCCAGGTCATTGGCGAGGTGGGTGGCCAGGGCGGCGCTGCCGCCGTTGCCGGCGATGAAGACCGTCTGGCCGGCGTCGCGGGCGACCCGCAGGACCTCGACCGCCCGACCCACCGCGTCGAGGTCGATGGCGTCGACCATCGAGCGGAATTCCGCGAGGTACGCGGTCGCGATGTCATGCGTTGAGTAGGCCACGGTGCTGGTTTCCCCGGATGCGTTGCAGGTCCCAGAACCTACCTGCGGGCGTCCGCCGAGGGCGCGAGCCTCCGGTAGGTGGCCTCCGTCGTCGCGAGTACGACCTCGGGGGCGAAGGCGTCCTCGTAGCGGCTTCGCGCCGCCGCGCCGGCCCGGTCCACCAACTCGTCGTCGGCCAGTGGCGCGAGCATCCCACGCCAGTCCTCGACGTTGCCCTGGCCCACGACCCAGCCGGCGCCGTCGGCCACGACCTCCGGCAGGCCACCGAGCGCGGGGACCATCGGAGCCAGGCCCGCCGCCATCGCCTCGACGGCGACCAACCCGAAGGTCTCCAGGGTCCGGGTGGGAAAGGCCAGCACACGTGCCCGGAGCATCCTTGCCTCGACCTCGGCACGTTCCCGTCGTCCCTCGAACACCACGCCGGCCGGGGCCGACGCCTCCAGGGCGGCGCGCTCCGGGCCGTCGCCGACGATCACCAACCGCAGGCCGGCCGGGGCGTCGGACCAGGCCGCCAGCAGGTGCTCGATGCCCTTTTCCGAGGACAGGCGGCTCACGACCAGCACGTCCGACGACGCGGAGGGCGGGGCGGGGCGTGGCCCGGGGTCGGCGACCGGGTTGGGATGGACCTCGATGGCCTCGGCGTCCATGCCACCGGCAACCAGGAGGTCGCGCTGGGCATGGGAGACCGCCACCAACTGGTCGACCCGGTCCCAGGTCCGACGCCGCCGGTGCAGCTGGATGGTGCCGGCGACGGCCGCCGAGGCCAGGCGCGAGTCCTGGTAGCAGGCGTGGCGCACCCCGGGGAGCATCGATCCACCGAAGCAGTCGGTGCAGGGACCGCCATCGCGGAAGACCCAGGCATTGGCGCAGTGGAGGCGGAAGTTGTGCATCGTCATGACCAGCGGGACGCCGAGGTCCCGCACCGCGTCGATGACCGAGGGCGACATCGCGTACCACCAGTTGTGCAGGTGGGCGACGTCGGGGCGCTCGGCCCGGACGACGGCGGCAACCGCATCGGCGGCCGCGGTGTTCCACGGTGCCCGCGCCAGGGCCAGCAGTGCGCCCTTCGCGTCCGGAGGGTTCTCGAGGTGATGCTCGATGACGGTGTGTCCGGCGCCCCGGAGCAGGTTCGACTGCGCCTGGACGACCGCGTCCTCGCCACCGGACTGCCGGTAGCGGGTGTGCAGTTGCAGGATCTTCACCCGCATCTCCCTGTCGCGATGGCCGGCCCGACCAACCTACTCACGGCCATGCCCTACTCTCGCAGCCCCCGTCGAGGTCCGAACCCATGCCGCTCGTCAGCGTTCTGACGCCGTCCTACGGCTATGGCCGATTCCTCCCGGACTGCCTCGAGAGTGTTCGTCGCCAGGAAGGCGTCGAGGTCCAGCACATCGTGCAGGACGCCGCCTCCACGGACGACACGGTCGAGGTGCTGACCGCCGCCGAGGGCGTCGACTGGGTGACCGAGCCGGACAAGGGCCAGTCGGACGCACTCAACCGCGCCCTTCGCCGCGCGACGGGCGAGTGGATCGCCTGGCTGAACGTCGACGAGTTCTACCTGCCGGGCGCACTGGCCAGCCTCGTCGCGCGGGCCACCAGCACCGGAGCGGACGTCGTCTACGGCGAGACCGCCTGGGTCGACGTCGACGGCAAGCTCCTGCGTGTGGCGCCGCAGCATCGCTTCAGCCACAAGGTTCTGCGCGAGTACGGCTGCTTCATCGCCTCGGCCGGGATCCTGATCCGGCGGTCGTCGCTGCGCGAGGATCCCTGGGACGTCGAGGCCCGCCGCCGCATGGACTGGGACCTCTACACGACCCTGGCCGAGGACGGCGCGTCCTTCCGTCACCTCCCCCGCCCCGTGTCCGCCTTCCGGATCCACCCGGACCAGGTCACCGCTGCCGGCCCGGAACACTGGCTGGAGGAGGACGCCCGCCTGTCGGTGCGACACGGTCTCTCTGCCGACCACGCCGTGCGGCGCCGCACGGGCCACGTCGGGCGACTTGGCCACCCGGTGCTCAAGGCACTCGACGGCGGCTACGCACGACAGTTGCGTGCCCGACAGGTCGCCGGGGCCGACCTGCGCTGGTTCCGTGAGGACGTCGGCACCGAGGGGCTGCAGACCCTGCTCGCCGCTGCGTACGACAGGTGACGCCCTTCGACCGCGACGACGTCGACGAGGTCCTCGCCCTGATCGCAACCGAGGTCCGCTGGTTGTCGGCCGACCTTCCGTCGACACCTGCTGGCGACCTCGACGTGGTGCTGCGCGGCACGGACCCTCGCTGGCCCCTGCGTCTGCGCCCCGAACTCGGTCGCCTGGTGCTGCATCGTCAGCACGACCTCGGGTCGTGGATGTTCGGGGTCGACCTCGCGGGTGGCGTGCTTGGCGTCGACGCGGTGGACGACCCGCGCGGCCTGGCTCGCTACGGCCTGCCGACCGACGAGGTCTTCCACGGGCCCGGGACCATCGCGGCGCCCGGGGCCCACGCCGCCTACCTCGTCAGCAAGCGCGCCAAGCAGGACAAGGACGACGACGCCACGTGGACCGAGGTCACCGACCTCGCCCAGCAGGACCCTGAGCACTTCCGTGCCGTCCTCGCCCGGATGCTCGGGAGCGATGCCGGCCAGGTCGCCGATGCCGTCCTCCATGGTTGGGTGCTCGACGCGGACGCGCGGGCCGGCGTGGTCGCTGCGCT
>CBDTZE010000302.1:0-3370 GCA_965364815.1 uncultured Nitriliruptoria bacterium
CAGCTTCGCCGGATGCCAGCAGGGGGCGCAGGGTGTCGGTCGTGACCAGCGGCGTGTCGCCGGCGAGGATCAGGACGTCGTCGATCCCGTCGTCCAGAGAAGGCAGCGCGCACTGCACCGCGTGGCCGGTGCCGTTCTGCTCCGCCTGCAGCGCGGTGGTGGCGTTGGCCAGCCCGTGGCGTTCCACCTCGGCAGCAACGTCCTCCGCCTGGTGACCCACAACCACGACAACCTGCGCAACGTCCAGACCGCGGACGGCCTCCAAGACATGCCCCAGCATGGAGCGACCGGCCGCATGGTGCAGGACCTTGGGGACCTCCGACTTGAAGCGGGTGCCCTTGCCTGCGGCGAGAATGATGGCGGCGGTGGCCATGGCCGTGTCCTGACGATGGATGTACGGATGTGGGAAGCTAGGTGCCCCGTACGCCGAGGAGCCAGCCGTGAGCGGCCCAATCCGTCCAGCAGACGAAGCCTGCGAGAACGAAAGGCTTGCCGGCGTCGAGGTCCGCGAGGGCCGACGGGTCTCGATCGGACGAACGCAGATCGCCCGCGTCCTGCCTACCAAGGGCCGGCGAACCGTCGGGCCGTGGTGCTTCGTGGACCTGCCTGGGCCCGATGCCGTGGCGAACCCCGACCCCATGGAGGTCGGCCCTCACCCGCACGTCGGACTGGCCACCGTCACCTGGCTCCTTGGCGGCGAAGGACTGCACACGGATTCGTTGGGGACCGAACAGGTGATCCGACCGGGCGAGCTCAACCTCATGGCCGCTGGCCGAGGCATCGCCCACGCCGAACTGGGACGAGGCAGCGGCTTCCGCGGGGCGCAGATGTGGCTGGCCCAGCCGTCCGCCACGCGCGACGACGGTGCCTGGTTCGAGCACCACGGCGAGCTTCCGTCCGTCGACCTCGAAAACGCCACCGGGGTGGTCTTCGCCGGGACGCTGGCGGGCGTGACCTCACCCGCGCGCATGGACGCCCAGACGGTCGGGGCGCAGTTGGAGTTGCGCGCCGACGTGCGCGTCGAGGTACCGCTGGACCCCTCCCACGAGCACGCGATCGTGCCGATGGAAGCTCCGGTCCTGGTCGCCGGCCAGGTCGTCGAGGTCGGCTCGCTGGGGCTCGTCCCCGCCGGTGTCGAGGAACTCCCCGTCGAGGCCCGCACGGCCGGGCGCGTGCTGGTGCTTGGCGGACGGCCACTGGGCGAGGAGATCAAGATGTGGTGGAATTTCGTGGCCCGCACAACGGAGGAACTGGCGGACGCCTGGCGGGACTGGCAGGCGCACGACAAGGACCGATTCGGCCCCGTCGCCTCGTCCCTGCGGCGGATCGACGCCCCGACACCACCGTGGATCCGACAAGGTTGACCGGCAGCACGCAAACGACGACGCCCCGTCACCGCGAACGGCTGGCGCGACGAGATGCAGCGATGTGACGAGATGCAGCCAATGCGCTGCATCTCGTCACATCGGGAAGCTGGCTGGGAGGCCGAGACTCGAACTCGGAATGCACGGCACCAAAAGCCGGCGTGTTGCCAATTACACCACCTCCCAAAGGTGGTCGCGCGGAGGCTACAACCGCTCCCGCACACGCTCGTCAGCGCATCTCCGGGCCGCCCGCCGGCGACGAGGTGACCTCGACGCGCGGGAACACGTCGGCGACATCCGCCGCGATCCGCGCAGCGTCATCGGCGTCGGCGGCCAGCGCCACGACGGTCGGGCCAGAACCCGAGACCATCGCCCCGAGCGCCCCGGCGCCGAGGAAGGCAGCCCGGCGCTCACCGAGTTCGGGGCGCAGGTGTTCTGCCGCCGCCTGCAGGTCGTTGTGCAACGCGGCACCAAGAGCTTCGGCGTCACCGGTGCGCAGCGCCTGGAGCACCGCGTCGGGCTCGATCTCGCTGGGCTCGCAGACCTCGTCGAAGGCTCGGTAGACATCTGGCGTCGACAATGGGCGATCGTCGATGCCGACGACCCAGTGGTACTCGCCCCGCGTCAGGACCCGAGCGGTCGCGGTCCCGGTCCCGGTGGCGAGGGCCGTCCCGCCGGTCACGCAGAAGGGGATGTCGGCGCCGAGTCCCCCGGCGATCTTCTTGAGTTCTGCCTCGTCGAGGTTCGCGTCCCAGAGCCGGTTGAGCGCCAGCAGCGCTCCGGCAGCGTCCGCCGATCCCCCAGCCATCCCGGCGGCGACCGGGATGCACTTCTCCAGGGAGATCGACGTGATCGGCGAGGTCTCGCTGGGGGCCCGGTCACTTCGGGCCCGCATGCCGACCTGCTCCATCAGTGCCCGGGCCGCCCGCATGACGAGGTTGTCCTCGTCGCCGGGGACCCCCGCCGTGCCGTCATGGGCGAACTCGAGGCGCATGGCGGCGCGCGAAGCGGGGTGCTCGAAGGCAGCCGCCGGGCCGTGATACGCGGCCTCGATCGTGTCGTACAGGCCGACGGTCTGCAGGATCGTGACGAGCTCGTGATAGCCGTCGTCGCGGACGCCACGGACCGCGAGGAAGAGGTTCACCTTCGCGGGCACGCGGACGCGCACACGGCGGTGCAACGCTTCGGTGTCCCCCACGATGTGGCTCTCCGTCAGGCCTGCGGCTCCCGGCCAGCTGGCGAATCGAGCGCCAGCGTAAGCAGCGGATCGCAGGTGGAGACAATCCACCCCGGCCGATCCGTCAGGCGACCCCGGCCTCCAGGAAGGCATCAGCGAGAGCGACGAACTGCTCCGGTTCGAGCTCCTCGGGGCGCGCTCCCGGGTCGACTCCGGCAGCGGCGCACGCGGCTTCGACGACCTCCAGCGGAGCGATCGAACGCAGCGTCCGACGCAGCGTCTTGCGACGTTGCGCGAAGCCGGCCTCGACGACGCGGGCGACGCGCGCGACGACGTCGGCGGACGGGGCGTCCGCGCGTCGCGTGATGCGCACCATGACGCTGTCCACGTTCGGCACCGGAAGGAAGACGTGCCGGCTGACGGAGGTCGTGACCTCGACATGGGCGACCAGGGCGAGCTTGACCGAGATGCCGGCGTAGAGCTTGTCGGCGGGCCCGGCGGCCCAGCGTTGACCGACCTCCTTCTGGACCATGACGTACATGGACGAGAAGGCGTCACCGGACTCCAGCGCGTGCGCCACCAACGGTGTCGCCACGTTGTACGGAAGGTTCGACACCAGGATCGCCGGCCCACCGTCGACCAGCGCCCCGAGGTCGATCTGCATCGCATCGGCGTGCACGATCTCGAGTCGTTCGTCCTCGATCGTGGCCGCCAGGACCCGTGCCAGGCCCGAGTCGATCTCCACGGCCACGACACGGTCTGCTGCCTCGAGCAGGGCGCGCGTCAACGAGCCCAGGCCCGGACCGATCTCCAGGACGGTGCCGCCCTC
>CBDTZE010000303.1:0-3369 GCA_965364815.1 uncultured Nitriliruptoria bacterium
ACGGGGTGAGGTGCTCGGGGGCCGTGTACTTGTGCAGTCGCACGCGTCGACCGGCCACGCCGACGGGGTAGAGGTTCTCCACGCCGACGCGGGTGCCAAGTCGGGCGGCCTCCTCGTCACCCTCCTCGAGCAGCCAGTGGTGGAAGGCTCCCTGCCAGCGAAACGGCGGGTGGACGACCATCACGTCGGCGCCCAGTTCCCCGGCGAGGTCCAGCGACCGGCGGGCCTTGACGACCAGGTCCGTGCCGAAGACCCGGCGCGTCACCAACAGGAACGGGCCGTGCACGGCCGGCAGTGCGCAGCCCTCCTGCTCGGCGAGGGCCTTGGCGGTGCCCGCGTCCTGTGTGGCGGCGTCGCCGGTGACCATCAGTTCGGCGCCGTCGTACCCGGCTTCGACGATGACCCCGAGCGCCCACTCGAGCGGGCGGGAGAACAACGGGCCGGTGGAGGCGAGCATGCGGGGCTGGTCCATGGCCGCAAGGTACGGGGCGTTAGGCTGGCAGGACGCAATTCTCGTGCCCCTCGGCCTCAGCCGGCGTGGGTCATCCACCGTCCGTCACCCACCGTGGAGTCCTCGTGGCCACCCCGCAACTCGTCGGTGCGCGTCGCCTTGCCCAGGCCGTCGAGCGAAACCCCGACGCCATCGCCCTGCAGTGGCAGGACCGTTCCCACAGCTTCGCCGAGTTGGCCGACACCGTCGCCCGCGGTGCGGGCGCGCTGACGTCCCTGGGCGTCGAGGCGGGAGACCGCGTCGCGATCGTCCTGGGGAACGTCCCGGCGTTCGCGGAGGCGTGGTTCGCCGTGCAGCACATCGGCGCCGTCGCCGTCCCCCTCAACCCGGGCCTGGCACCGGACGAACTCCGGCACGCGCTGCACGACAGCGGGTCCGAGATCGTCCTCGCCGGCATCGGCGTCGTCGACCACGTGCGTGCCGCGTGTGACGCGCTGGAGGACGCCCCGGCCCTCGTGGTCGTCGGTGGGGACTCCACCGCCGGCGTGGGGCGTTGGCGTGACCTGCTCGAAGCGGCGCAGCCTGCCCCCGGCGTTGCCGTGGACCCCGGCGACCTCGCCACGATCGTCTACACGTCGGGAACGACCGGCCGCCCGCGCGGCGCGATGCTGACCCATGGGCAGTTGGCCGCCAACCAGGAACAGTCGCTCGCCGGCCGTGTCGAGGTCACCCCGGGTGATCGCGTGCTGCTGGTCCTGCCGGTGTCGCACATCTACGGACTGAACGTGGGCCTGGGTGCGTCGCTGCACGCCGGGGCGACGGTCGTGCTCCAGGAGCGCTTCGACCCCACGGCCACCCTCGACCTCGTTCAGCGCGAGGAGGTCACGGTCGTCCTCGGGGCCCCGCCGATCTACGCCGCGTGGTTGGCCCTCGGCGCGGAACGCGAGCAGTTCGCGGGCGTGCGGGTCGCGGTCAGCGGCGCGGCGGCCCTCCCGCCCCACGTCCTGCGGGCGTTCGGGGAGCAGTACGGCATCGAGGTGCTCGAGGGCTACGGCCTGACCGAGGCCGCCCCGTCGGTGGCATCCAACGCGATGAACGACACGCCCCGCCCCGGTTCTGTCGGCCGACCACTTCCGGACGTCGAGATCCGCATCGTCGACGAGTCCCTGGAGGACGTCGACGACGGCGACCCGGGCGAGTTGCTCGTCCGCGGGCCCAACGTCTTCTCCGGCTACTGGAACGACCCGGAAGCCACCGCCGCCGCGCTGGTCGACGGTTGGCTGCGGACGGGCGACATCGCCATCCGGGACGAGGACGGCTGTCTGCACCTGGTCGACCGCATCAAGGAACTGATCCTCGTCAGCGGCTTCAACGTCTACCCACGTGAGGTCGAGCGCGTCCTGGGCCAGCACGACGCCGTGGCCGAGGTCGCCGTGGTCGGCGTGCCGCACCCTTACACGGGGGAGTCGGTGAAGGCGTTCGTCGTCGCCGCCTCCGACCGCAGCGACGTGACCGCGGACGACCTCGAGGCCCACTGCCGGACCCTGCTGGCCAGGTACAAGTGCCCCGAGGCCATCGAGTTCGTCGAAGCCCTGCCGCACACCGCGACCGGCAAGGTGCGTCGCGCGGCCCTGCGGGAGCGGTCGGCGACCTGACGGTCGGCGCGCCACCCTTGGCCCCACCCCCTTCCTGAGCCCGGATCCTCGTGGCCTTCCTCGCCCTGCTCGCCAGCCTCGTCGCCACCGTCGTCGGGGCGCGGTTCTGCGTGGCCTTGTTCCGTCGCTGGGACGGGGGCGGACGGCGTCGACCGGCGCTGCTGCACTGGACGATCTCGACGGGCATGTTCGCCCTGGCCTCGTTGATGCTGTTCCTCGGCGAGTTGATCGGGTGGAGCAGCCCCTCGTTCCGGATCTTCTACCTGTTCGGTGCCGTCCTCAACGTCCCGTGGCTGGCCCTCGGCAGCGTCCTGGTCAACAGCGAGTCACGCACGGTCAACCGGGCGACAGGGATCACCACCCTGGTCACCGGTCTGCTGTTCGTCCCCGGCGCGGCGTCGGGCAGCGGCCTGGCGTGGGCCGGCGCCCTGTTGGGCCTGGGCTGGGGCCTGATCCTGCTGGTGCCGACGCCCGCGCAGACCCGTCGCTGGTCGGTCGCCCTCGTCCTGGCATTCGGCGTCCTCAGCACGCTCTTCGTCCTGGGAGCCGGACTGCAGGCGGACCTGCCCGCCGGCGGGATCCCGGAGGGCAAGGAGCTGTTCGCCCCCTTGGTGCGCGGGTTCGCAGTGGGCGGCAACGCGGTCGGGGCGCTCATCGTCGTGGTCGGTGCCGTCACCAGCGCCCTCGCGATGTCGTGGGAGCACACGGACGTCGGGGCGCGTGAGGACTTCACTCGAGGTCTGCGCTCCTCGCCGGTCGAGGCCATGGCCCGCATGCTGTTCACCGGCAACCGGGCGGCACGAGAGGCCGGCCTGGCCCACCTCGCCGCAGGCAATCTCCTGATCGCCCTCGGGGTGCTGTTGGCCGCGGGCTCGGGCGGGATGTTCAGCTTCCTCGGCGACACGGCCGGCCACGCCATCGGGCTGGGTGGCGGCGTGGCGATCATGTACGCGGGCTTCCAGAAGACGCTGGGGCCGATGCCCGCTGCGGCCGATGCGGCGGCCCACGACGAGGCGGCACGGTCGTGAGTCGGTGGCGCCCCGACCGCTCGGCGGTCGAGGTCGTCGTCCACACGCGGCAGGGCTGTGGCCTGTGCCGGGTGGCGGAGGAACTGGTGGCCGCCGAGGCGCGTGGCGCGGTCATCCGGCACGTGGACGTCGACACCTCGATGGAGCTCCAGGAGCGTTTCGGTGTCCGGGTTCCGGTCGTGCTGGTCGACGGCGTCGAGGTCGCGGAGTTGCAGGTCGCCCCGGGGGTCGTCCG
>CBDTZE010000304.1:0-3340 GCA_965364815.1 uncultured Nitriliruptoria bacterium
GAGCCCCGCCAAGAAGCCGACACCCAGCGCGACCCCAACACCCAGCCCCACGCCGACACCAACGCCCAGCGCGACGCCCACACCCAGCGCGACGCCCACACCCAGCGCGACGCCCACACCCAGCGCGACGCAGAGCGCCGCCCCGACGGCCACGGCTGCGCCCGAACCCTCGGACTCGCCCGACACGTCGGATTCACCCGACCCCTCGGACGAACCGGATGCGTCCGACTCCCCCCGTCCGTCGCCCAGTGACTCTCCGGACGAAGCCATCGTGGACGACGCAACCAGCGACATCGTGACGCAGTCAGCGCAGTCGGCGGTCGATGACGAC
Organism: uncultured Nitriliruptoria bacterium; assembly: GCA_965364815.1. Taxonomy (GTDB): domain Bacteria; phylum Actinomycetota; class Nitriliruptoria; order Nitriliruptorales; family Nitriliruptoraceae; genus CBDTZE01. The sequence continues at coordinate 332 of CBDTZE010000304.1, forward strand.
TCCGACGACGATGGCGGCGGCAGCCCCGTGCTGCTCATCCTGCTGGGTGTGCTCGGACTCGCCGGGGCAGGTGCCGCAGGCGTCGCCTGGAACCGCAACCGGTGAGGTGGGCCGTCACTCGTTGGTGACGGCCGCCAGCACGTCCAGTCGGGCGGCGCGGCGCGCCGGCAGGATGGCTGCGATGACGCCGGCGAACCCAGCAACGATCACATAGACGACGAGCCGCCCACCGGGGATCGCCAGTTCGGTGATGCCCTGGGAACTGAGCGCCTTGACCATCGCCCAGCCGAAGAAGATGCCGACCAACAGACCGAGCAGCGCCCCGAAGATCGACACGATCACCGCCTCCCAACGGATCATGGCGCGTGTCTGGCGGCGGATCATGCCGACGGCGCGGAGCAGACCGATCTCACGGGTGCGTTCGAAGACGCTCAGGGCCAGCGTGTTGATGATCCCGATGACGGCGATCACGACCGCCAGGGCCAGCAGCACGATGAGGCCGTTGAGCAAGCCGTTGACCTGCTCCTCGGTCTGCTGGCGTAGCTCGGCCGTGGTCTGGACCAGGACCTGGCCGTACTTGTCGGCCACGCCCTCGATGGCCAGGCGACCAGCCTCGACGTCGACGCCTTCGGCCAGATCGACACCGATGAACAGGTCCTGGATGCTCCCTGCGTACTGGGTGAGGGCCTCGTTGCTGACGACCCACGGCGCGCCGACGACTTCCTCGTTGGTGTAGATGCCGACGACCTCGAGATCGACCCGCTCCGCGGCGGCGAAGTCGGCCGTGATGACCGATCCGATCGCGAGACCGTCACGTTCGGCGACCTCGTCGTCCACCAGGATCGTGCCGGGCTCGGTCAGCCGTTCGATGCCACCCTCGATGAAACCAAAGGTGATGAGTTCCTCTGCCGTCTCCGGGTCCGTCGACGCCACGAAGGTGGTTCCGGTCTGGTCGCCGATGCGGATGTTCGACGCACGGAAGGAGGCGACGGCGCCGGTCTCGGGCAGGTCGCGGATCTCCTGTGTGAGCGCGGTCGGCAACCCGGCCGGTGGGCCGAACCCGCTGTCCGCCTGGATGGAGAAGTCGGCGCCGAACTGCTCCTCGAACAGCACGCCGACACTCTTGAGCGCCGAGGACGAGAAGATCGACACGAAGGCGACCAGCGCCACACCGATCATGAGCGCGGACGCCGTCGATGCGGTCCGGGTGGCGTTGCGCGCGGCGTTGCGCTGGGCAAGCCGACCAGGGACACCGGACTTCGCGGGCAGTGCACCGAGCACGGCAGCGACGGGCCCCGCGGCATGCGGGGCGAGCAGCGACACACCGATGAACGTGAGTCCGACGCCGACGCCGACGAACACGACCTCGTTGGACGAAGCGATCGTCAACCCGAAGGCCAACGACGCCACACCGGCCAGAGCAGCGGCAGCGCCGCCGCCGGTCCGGCGCGCGGAGATGGCTCCGGTCTGGACTCCGGCAGCATCACGAAGGCCCTCGATGGGCGAGATGCTCGCGGCGCGGCGCGAGGGCAGCACGGCGGAGAAGAACGTCACGCCCACACCCACCACGAACGAGGCAATGACCGTGCGAGGCTGGACAATGATTCCGGATTGCGGAATCGAGATGCCGACGGCATCCATGACGGACTGCAGGATCCCCGCGAGGGCGATCCCGGCTCCAAGGCCGATGACGGAGGCGACGAGTCCGACGACCAGCGCCTCGATCATGACGGCGCCACGGATCTGGCGACCGCTGGCGCCGATCGCACGCAGCAGGGCGAACTCCCGGGTCCTCTGGGCGATGATGATCGAGAACGTGTTCACGATGATGAACGCGCCGACGAAGAGGGCGATCCCGGCGAACGCCAGCAACGCTGTCGTGAGGAAGCCGAGGCCCTGCTGGATGTCGGCCTGGTCGTTCTCGGTCTGCTGGTCGGCGGTGATGACCTCGAAGCCATCGCCGACCGCCTCACCGATGGCGAGCGACAGGGCAGCGTCGTCGACGGAGCCGTCGGAGATGACCCCGATCTGGTCGAACTGGCCCTGCTTGTCGAAGAGGCGCTGGGCATCGAGGAGTTCGAAGGACGCGGTGGTGGCGCCCAGCAGGTTGTCGTTGTCACCGAAGGTCGAGACGCCGACGACCGTGAAGGTCTGGGGCCCGAGGTTCTGCAGGACGATGGTGACGCTGGAGCCGAGGTCGAAGGAGGCATCCCCCTCCTGGAGCGCCGTGAACGAGCCGCGGTCGATGACGACCTCGCCGGCCTTCGTCGGAGCACGGCCGTCGCCCTCGGCGATGCGCAGGGGACCGATCGTCTCTGCCCAGGAGAAGCCCAGGGCTGGCGGACCCGCCGCCGCCCCGACCTTCTCACCCTCGGCGTCGAGGATGATGGCGAGACCACCGACGCCTCCCTCGACCGAGGCGACGCCGGCAACCTGCTCGATCCGTGCAGCCAACTCCTCGGGGATCGTGGAACCGCCGACGGCGCCCGTCCCGCCGGCGATCTCCGCGTCGATGTCCTGGACCGGGTTCACGAAGACGGCGGTTCCCGCGTTGATGTCGCTGATCAGGCCGTCAAACGATCGCTGGATCGAGTCGGTGAGGACGAAGACGCCGGAGACGAAGGCGACCCCGAGCACGACGGCCAGCGCCGTCAGCGCGAAGCGCAGCTTGTTCCCGAGGACGCTCTTGAGTGCGACCCTGAACATGTCAGGCCCCCGCGTCGGTCGGCTTCAGATCCGACTCGAGTGCCTTCATGCGATCCAGCACCCGATCGGCGGTCGGATCGGTCATCGTGTCGACGATCCGCCCGTCCGCCAGGAAGATCAGGTGACCGGCGAACGATGCGGCGTTGGGGTCGTGGGTCACCATCACGATCGTCTGGCCGTAGTCGGCGGTCGCGCGGCGCAGGAACCCCAGCAGTTCGCCACCGCTGTGGGAGTCGAGGGCGCCGGTCGGTTCGTCGGCGAAGATCACCGTCGGACGGGACACCAGGGCGCGGGCCGCGGCGA
>CBDTZE010000305.1:0-3334 GCA_965364815.1 uncultured Nitriliruptoria bacterium
CTGGACCGCTGCTCCGGTCACGAAGATGGAGCCCTCGAGGACGTAGGTGTCGATGCCGTCGAGCCGCCAGCCGACCGACGTCACCAGGCCGTTCTCGCTGGCGGCGGCCTCGGTGCCGGTGTTGAGCAGCAGGAACGAACCCGTCCCGTAGGTGTTCTTGCTCATGCCGGGATCCCAGCAACCCTGGCCGAACAGCGCGGCCTGCTGGTCCCCGGCGATGCCCGTGATGGGGGCGGTGATGCCGAGGAACGCGTCGGCTTTGCTCCGGCCGAAGAGGCCAGCCGAGTCCAGCACGGTCGGCAGGACGGCCATCGGGACGCGCAGGACGTCGCAGAGCTCGGGCGACCAGTCGCCAGCGTGGATGTCGTAGAGCATGGTCCGGCAGGCATTCGAGGGCTCGGTGACGTGTGCCTCGCCCTCGGTCAGCCGCGCCACCAGCCAGCTGTCGATCGTCCCGAAGGCCAACTCGCCTGCCTCGGCACGCTCGCGGGTGCCCTCGACCTCGTCGAGGATCCAGGCGACCTTCGTCCCGGAGAAGTAGGCGTCGACCACCAGCCCGGAGCGACCGCGGATCGAGGCCTCGTGCCCGGCCTCCTTGAGGGCGTCGCACGTCGCGGCGGTGCGTCGGTCCTGCCAGACGATGGCTCGGTGGACCGGCTCCATCGTGGCGCGATCCCACACGACCGTGGTCTCACGCTGGTTGGTGATCCCGATGCAGGTGACCTCGTCGGCGAGGGTGGCGGCATCCTCCAGGGCATCCGCGCACGCCTCCAGGGTGACGCGCCAGATCTCCTGCGCGTCGTGCTCGACCCAGCCGGGACGCGGGAAGTGCTGCTCGAACTCGCGGCTGCCACGACCTCGCAGGCGACCGTGCTCGTCGAACACGAAGCCGCGCACGCTGGTCGTGCCGGCGTCGATCGAGAGGATGCGTGCCACGGATGCTCCTGGGTCTGTCGGGCCGCGACGAGCCTAGGTCCGTCGGTAGGTTGCAGACCGCGACGTTCACGATCCAGGACCCCTCCATGACCTCTCGCATCGGCGTGCTCACCGGTGGCGGTGACTGCCCCGGCCTCAATGCCTCGATCCGTGCCATCGTCCGCGCGGCCGATCAGCACGACATCCGCGTCCTGGGCTTTCCCAATGGATGGCGCGGCGTGATCGACGGCGAGCAGACCGCCCTGACCATCGAGTGGACGCGAGGGCTGCTGCATCGCGGCGGCACCGTGCTCGGGACCAGCCGGGTCGACCCGTACCGCGAGGAGCAGGGCATCGAGCGGATCAAGGAGACGATGGAGGTCAACCGCTTGGACGGCCTCATCGTCATCGGCGGCGAAGGCACGCTGGCGGCGTCCTCGCGACTGTTCTCCGACGAGGGCATCCCGGTCATCGGGATCCCGAAGACGATCGACAACGACGTCGGCGGCACGGACCACACCATCGGGTTCATGACCGCGGTCGACGTCGCGACCGATGCCGTGGACCGGCTCCACACGACGGCAGAGTCCCACCACCGGATCATGGTCCTCGAGGTCATGGGGCGCCACGCGGGCTGGATCGCGACCTTCGCCGGCATGGCCGGGGGAGCCGACGCCATCCTGATCCCCGAGGTCCCGTTCGACATCGACGAGGTGGCCCGTCACCTGCGTCACCGGCACGCGTCGGGCCGCGACTTCTCGATCGTCGTCGTCGCCGAGGGAGCGACCCCGAAGGCTGGCACCCTGGAACTCGCCGAGCACCCAGTCGACGAGTTCGGTCGGCCGCGCCTCGGCGGCATCGGGTACACGATCGCGTATGAGATCGAGCAACGCACCGAGATCCAGACCCGAGTGACCGTCCTGGGCCACGTGCAGCGCGGCGGCTCCCCGGTGCCCTTCGACCGTGCCATCGCCACCCGCTTCGGCGTGAAGGCCGTCTCCCTGGCCGACAAGGGGCAATGGGGGCAGATGGCAGCGCTGCAGGGAGCCACCGTCGGCCCGGTCGCCCTTGCGGACGCCGTGGCTGAACTCAAGACCGTGCCACCCAAGCTGTACGCCGTTGCCGAGAGGTTCTTCGGATGAGCCAGGACCTCCCCGACCTGTCCCGCCTCACGCGCGCCGGTGGGTCCGCCGGCGTGTCGGAACTGGAGTTGGACGCCCGCATGATCGAAGCCGTGGCCGTCGCTCGTGACGCCGGCGACCTGTTGCTGGAGTACCAGAAGCGTCGGCTGACGGTGGAGACCAAGTCGACCGCGACGGACCCGGTCTCTGAGGCCGACCGAGCCAGTGAGCAGTTGATCCTGACGCGACTGGCCGAGGCCTTCCCGGACGACGGTTTCCTCGGTGAGGAGGCGCAGGGTGACCGGCCCGGGACGTCCGGTCTGCGATGGGTCGTGGATCCCCTCGACGGCACGGTCAACTATCTCTACGGCCTCGACGCCTGGTGCGTCTCGATCGCCTGCCAGGACGCGGCGACCGGCGCGCCGCTGGTCGGTGTCGTACACCATCCTCGCGGCCGCGAGACCTTCGCCGGCCGGACGCGGGGCGGGGCCCGGGTCCTGCGCCCCGACGAGGACCCGGCCGACGGTTCGGCTGGCCGTCGACTGACGATCCGAGAACCGGAGTCCACCAGCCGGGCGCTGCTTTCGACCGGCTTCCACTACGAGTCCGACGTGCGGGCGGCCGAAGCTCGTGTCGTCGCGGCCCTGCTGCCGGAGGTCCGGGACATCCGGCGCGCCGGCGCTGCCGCCCTGGACCTGAGTTGGACCGCGGCTGGACGCCTCGACGGGCATGGCGAGTACGGACTCGGCCCGTGGGACTGGATGGCGGGCGTCGTGCTTGTCCAGGAGGCCGGCGGCGTCGTGGCCCTCAACCACCGCGAGGTCGGGGGGCATCCCCTCGACGGTGTGTTCGCGGGCTCGCCGTTGGTCGTGGATCTCCTGCTGACGGCCTTCGACCCCGAGGGACCGCTCTGAGGTCGCCCGCCTAGACTGGCTGGCCGAGCCCGGGAGGTCCGCGTGGAGTTGGTGACGTGCCGCAGTTGCGGCGCCCCGAACCACCCCGCCAGGCCCACCTGCGGACGTTGCCGGGAATCCCTTCCGAGGCGAGCTGGGGCGACGCCTGTCGGCCGAGCACCGGCGGCCGACGACACCGCGATGGTGCCAGCCGTTGGTGCAGTTGCGGCCGCCGCCGTGCAGCAGGTCGGCGAGCCGGACCCAACGGTCGCCCAGCCCCCGGTCACGATGCCCCCCGTCGATCGGGACGCAGTTCCCGGCGACGACGCACCGGCCGTGACCCGCAGTCCAGCGACCGCGGACATCGACCTCGACGCAACGGCAGCGCAGGCCCCAGTTGACGTC
>CBDTZE010000306.1:0-3328 GCA_965364815.1 uncultured Nitriliruptoria bacterium
GATCCTCGGCCACCAGGGTCGTGTTGACTCGTGCTGCGGCTCGCTCCTGCTCGAACCCGGCATCGGCCAGGAGTCGATGGATCGCCGAAAGATCGGCGGGACGGGCGGGGCGGACGCTTGGTGGCTCGTCCCCGGACAGTTCGCCGAGGCTGCGGATCACCCAGGCTGGCGGACGGTCAGCGGCCAGCATGCCCAGGTGCCCACGACCCGCGTCGACCAAGAGAGCGGTGTCCCAGCCCAACCGGTTCGCAGCGGCGAGATCGGTCTCGACGCCATCGCCGACGACGAGGACCTGCCCATCCGCGGACAGGATCTTCGCGGCCATCTCGAACAGCATCGGGTTGGGCTTGCCCACGATCTCCGGCGCCGCACCCGTGGCTTCGCGGATCATGGCCAGGACCGCACCGGGGCCGGGCCATCGATGCCCGCCGCGTTCGAAGATGGGATCGGGGGCGGTTCCGATGAACCGTGCCCCGGCCTCGACGGCAACGATGATGTCCCGGACTTGCGCGAACGTGAGATCCGGATCCCACCCGACGACGACGACCTCGGCCTCCGTGGGGTCTTCCACCAGGGGGATCGTGGCGTTGGCCAAGGCGGAGACGAGGCCGGCGCCCCCGATCGCGAAGGTCGCCGGTGATCCGCTCTCGCCGATCAGGTGTGCGGCCGCGACGGCGGACGTCACGATCCGATCGGGATCGGCCACGACCTTGGAACGCTCGAGGTCCTGGGCGATCTGGTGCGGGGTCCGGCTGGAATCGTTGGTCACGAAGGCCAACGGCAGCTTCGCCTTGGCGATCTTCTTGACGATCGCGGACGCGTCACGGGTGCCCTCCTCGGCACGCCAGGGGGCGCTGTCGAGGTCGAGCACGAACGCGGAGTATCTGTCCAGTATGGCCATTGGCAAGAGGCTAGCCCTGCAGAACTGGTAGACCCATGGTCCGCGTCCCCTCCGGAGACCCCCTTGGTCCTCGCCGAACCGTTCCGTGGCCTGCGGCCGCAGCAGTGGGAACCTGTCGACCACCTCCAACCGGGGTCCGCCGGTTTCGCGTTGGCCCTGGACGAGGCCGCCGCCGACCTTGACGCACAAATCACCAGCGGCCGTCTGACCTTGGACCCGGCTCCGTCAGGGACGGCGCTCTGGGTCGATGACCGTCATCAGGGGCGAGCCCATCGAACGGCCGGTGTCCTGCTCGCCGTACGCACCGATGCCGTGGGCGCCGACGCGGTCCTGCCACACGAGGCCACGTTCCCTGAACCCGTCGGGCGCCGCGTCCTGACCCGGAACCGGTTGCTCGTCGAGCCCACGCCGACCCTGCTCCTGCTGCGCGAGTCGGTCCCCGAACTCACCATGCTCGTGACCCAGGCCATCGCCGCCGGCCCTGGCGTCTCTCGCGAGCAGCAGGACGGTCCCATCCACCATGCCCGCCGCGTCGAGGTGAGCAGCGAACTCACCGAGGCGCTCGCCGGCATCCCGGCCCTGGTCTGTGACGGCCACCACCGCATCGCGGCCGCCCGCTCCCCCGGCGCCGCCGCGCAGGACTCGGTGCTGGCCTGGGTCGTGGCCGCGGAGTCCGCCCCCCGACTCCACCCCGTCCACCGGACGGTTCGAAGCCTGCCGGCGCAGGCCCAGCGCCTGCTCTCCGAGGCCGGGTTTGATCAGCAACCGGCACCGGCGCAACCCGATCCCGGGGCTCCGGTCCTGGTGACCGACGACGGCGCCTGGGCACTGCGGGCGAAACCCGACAGCCACGCGGCCTTCCTGCTGGAGCAGCAGCATCCTGCCGTCCGCGACCTTCCGGCCTCCTTGGTGCATGTCGCCCTGCAGCTGGTCCTGGGAATTGGGACGCGCCGCGACGAGATGGGCACAACGATCGACCCCGACGACGCCGTCGCCGCGGTCGCGGCCAGGCAGGTCGATGCCGCCGTCCTGGCGTGCGGCCCGTCCCTCGACGAGGTCTGGCGAGCGGCCGACGCAGGTGTCCTGCTCCCACCCAAGGCCACCTGGTTCGCGCCGAAACCGTTCGCCGGCGCGGTGCTTCGCCCCCTGGACGCCGAGGAGCCGACATGACCGAGGAACACGCTGTCCCCCCGATCACTCGCTACGACGACGGAATCGTGGCCATCGACACCATGATGGGCGGCCTGGACCAGGTGACGGCCGGCTACCTGCTCGAGGCGCCCCGGCCGACCCTCATCGAGTGCGGCCCCGCCCAGTCGATCGAGAACCTGATCGCCGGCCTGCGTGCCCACGGCCTCGGCCCCGATGACCTTGCCAACCTGGTGCTCACACACATCCACCTCGACCATGCCGGTGGGGCCGGCGATGTCGCCGCGGCGTTCCCGAACGCGACCGTGGTCGTCTCCGAGGTCGGCGCACGTCACCTGCATGACCCAGAACGGCTGAATGCCTCGGCCCGGCGTGTCTACGGCCCCTTGCACGAGTCCGTCTACGGCGACTGCACGCCCATCGCGGCGGACCGGATCGTCGGGGCAGCGGACGGTGACGTCCTCGATCTCGGCGGTGGGCGCGAACTGCGCCTGCTCTACACGCCAGGGCACGCGAAGCATCACATCGCGGCACACGACTCGGAGACCGGCGCGGTCTTCTCCGGGGACTCTGTCGGAGTCCGACTCCCCGGCATGCGAACCATCCGCCCAGCCACGCCGCCCGCCGACTTTCATCTCGAAGCGGCGTTGGCGTCCATCGAACGTTTCGCCCGGCTGGAGCCGTCCCGTGTCTACCTGGCCCACTACGGCCCCGTCGACCCACCCGATGAGGCCCTGGCCGAGGCGGCCGAGCGCCTGCGGCTCTGGGCAGCCACCGCAGAACACGCCTGGCGCGAATCCAGTGAGCTCGACCACGTCGCCGAGACGCTGAAGGCCCGGTTCGATGCCGAAATGGACCTCGACGTCACTGCAGACGACCCGCAGGCCGCCCTCCGGGTCGAGATGTTGTCGGGCTACGAGTCAAACGCCGCAGGAATGATCCGCTATTTCACGCGTCGCGAGGAGGGCACGCTGACCGAGGTCGGCTGATGCCAGGTCAGTCCTCGAGGGCCGCGAGCCGTTCCTCGGCGTCCCAGCTGTCGCCGAGCTCGACCACGCGACGGAACCAACGGATGGCCTCGCGATCGCGGTCTGCCCGTTGGGTCAGGTCGCCGGCCACGTAGAAGACGCGGGCTGCGACCTCGTCGGGGACCTCGTCCCCGCTGGTCTCGAGTTCCTTGAGCAGCGGCGCCAGCACGGCCATGCCGGCCAGGGGGTCTCCGCCATCGCCGACGGCCGAGGCCCAGACAATGCGTCCCTCGGCACGGGCCTCGATCGG
>CBDTZE010000307.1:0-3321 GCA_965364815.1 uncultured Nitriliruptoria bacterium
GGCCAGCCACGGCAACAGTTCGTGGGCGGCCGGGGCGCCGGTGAACTCGGTCGACGGGCCAGGGCGGGGCGTGCCGGTGTCACGGGCCACGAGGATCCGAAGGACGCCGAGCAGCTGCTCCTCGAACTCGTCGGCCGTCTGGAAGCGGTCGTCCGGGTGTGGCGCGCAGGCCTTGCGCAGGAAGCGCAGGAAGGGTTCGTTCTCCCTCAGGGCCGGGTGGTCGACGGGGTCCGGCAACGTGTCGACGTAGGCCGAGGTGTAGCCGCGAAAGTCCATCGTCAGCACGGCCAGGGTGCGACCCAGCGTGTAGAGGTCGCTGGAGAAGGAGACGCCCTCGGTCGGCACCTCGGGTGCCTGGAATCCGACCGTGCCGTAGATGTCGCCCTCGGGGTCGTCCACGCGGCGGACGCCGCCGAGGTCGATGAGCTTGACGTCGTCCCCAACCTGGATCAGGTTGTCCGGCTTGAAGTCGCAGTAGACGAGCCCCTTGCCGTGCAGGTACCGGAAGGCCGGGAGCACCGCGAGCACGTAGCTGATCGCTTCGGTGACGGGAAGCGGATCCGGCTCTCCGGCCTCCTTCTTGCGCCCCTTGAGCACCTGCTTCAGCGACGGCCCGCCGACGTACTCCATGACGGTGTAACCGGCTCCCTCGTGCGAGGCGAAGTTGTAGATCTCCACGATCTGGGGATGTTGAACCTCGGCGAGGAAGCGCCGCTCAGCCACGGCCGCGGCCATCGCCGCGTCATCGCCCGCGTTGAGCAGTCCCTTGAGCACAACCCAGCGGCCGCTGACCGCGGTGTCGCTGGCCAGGTAGATCCACCCCAGCCCGCCGTGGGCCAGCGCCCCGACGACCTCGTACTGCCCGCCGACCAGGTCTCCCTTGCCCAACTTGGGCACGAAGTCGAACGGGGTGCGACAGTTGGAGCAGAAGCCGGACAGCCGGCCCTGGCGCTTCCCCTTGGCTCGCCCCACGGGCTCGCCACACTTGCCGCAGAACCGCTTGGCCTCGGCGACCTCTGCCTTGTCCTTGACGACGCTCGCTGGGTCGATGCTCGGTGCGGTCTCGATCTCCACCAGGCCGCGGCCCAGTCCCGACCGACGGGAGGCCTTGGTGCGACTGGTGTCACGGCGGACGCGACGGGAACCGGCGGCAGCCGAGCCTGACTGGAAGGCGCCGGACCGCAGGGACGCGGACACGTGGCCCGTGGCCGGTGCCGACAGCGAGGACCCGCGGGGGGCAGGCGCGGTTGTCGCACTGCCCTTGACGCCGCAGGTGTCGCAGTAGCCCAGAGGTCCAAGGGACCCGCCACAACCGGCCTCGGCGCACGACCCTCCGGCCGGCGAAGTCGAGCTCGGGGCAGCAGGAGCCGGCTTGGCCGCCGGGGCCTTCGTCCCGCACGTGTCGCAGTACCCCAACGCGTCGATCGTGCCGACGCAGCCGGTCTCGGCGCAGGTGGCACTCATCGTCGCGCGATGTGGCGACGGAACGCATCCACACGTCGTTCGGCCTCCTGCAAGGAGCAGGGCGCCTGGTAGAGGGCCTCGCGGGCGTCCTCGTGCAGTTGGGAGACCTCTTGGTTCTCCGCCCAGCCCGACGCAGCAGCCTTGGCCCACAGCGCGCCCAGCAGGCCGCGGAGCTCGTCGCGTCGGCGGATCGGGGCTTCGTTCGCGTCGGCGATGCGCTGGGCCTCGGTCCGGACATCGGCGGCCAACCGCTTCCAGCTCTCGACGCCGAGAATGGCGGCGCGGTTGTCCCCTTCGCCGATGGCCTCGACGAGCCGGTTCCACCACGGGCGCAGGCCACGTGGACCGGCGGACAACACGTCGGTCGTCATCGGGACCAGCAGGCCCTGCGGCTTGACGATCTTCTCACGGGCCCGCTCCAACGCGTCACGCCCGCGCTGGATGAGGACCTCGATCTCGTAGATCTGGACGTCGGCCGCATCGAGCTCGTCCGGCAGCGCGCGCAGGCGTGCGTCGGCGTCGTCGACGACCACCGCAGCGATCTGGACGGCCTCAACGGCCTCCGATGCGTCGGTCCCCAACGGGTCGGTGGTCACCTGGGCGAAGGCACGTTCGACCGCGCTCCGGGCGCCGATCATCGACGCGTGACGGGAGATGCCCAGCATCGCCGCCCGTTCCTCCAACGCTCCCACGTTCGTGCGGGCCTCGGCGAGGACGCTGAGCACCTCGCCGATCTTCGGTGCGACCGACATCGCGACGTCCGTCACCGACCGCGCGGTCTCGGCGATCCGTGACGCGAGATCGAAGGCATCACGGTGCGACGGGATCTCCCCCGAGCGGACGGGCTCGATGAGCCGTTCTCGGGCCGCGTCGTACTGACGGGCCTCGAGGTGTTCACGCGCCTGCTCGATGCGTTCGCGCAGCGCGGTGTAGGCCGGCCAGAGCCAGGCGCGGTCGGCCTCGAGGTCGGCGAGGACACCGAAGGTCCGACCCGTGTACTGATCCGCCTGGTCGAGGACGGCCAGCGACGGCGACTGATCGGCGTCGTACAGCAGCGACGCCACGTCGCGGAGGGCCTCCGCGAGGCGATCGACGTCGCCTGCGACGTCCGGCCCCTGTGCCACGGCCACGCCATCTCCTCGGTCGCGAGCCGCCCCCGGGCCCGGATCGCGAGACTAGGCCGTGGGAAACGGGACCGGGCAGGATCCGTGTCGGATCCTGCCCGGGGGGTCGTGCTGGCGGGTCAGAGGTTCCCGCGACGCTCCTGTGCCCGCTCGATCGAGAGGAACAGGGCCTTGAAGTTGCCGACACCGAAGCTGGTCGCGCCGTGGCGCTGGATGACCTCGAAGAACAGGGTCGGGCGGTCCTCGACGGGCTCCGTGAAGATCTGCAGGAGGTAGCCCTCCTCGTCACGGTCGACGAGGATTCCGAGCTCCTGGAGCTTGTCCCACTCTTCGTCGATCTCGCCGACGCGCTCCTTGGCCTCTTCGTAGTAGGTGTCCGGGATGTCGAGGAACTTCACGCCCCTCGATCGCATGTCGCGGACCGTCTCGATGATGTTGCCGGAGGACAGCGCCATGTGCTGGACGCCGGGGCCGCGGTAGTGCTCGAGGTACTCCTCGATCTGCGACTTCTTCTTGCCCTCGGCGGGCTCGTTGATCGGCAGCTTGATGCGGCCGTGGCCGTCCCAGACGACCTTGGACATCAGCGCGGTGTAGTCCGTGGCGATGTCGTCGTCGGTGAAGTTCAGCAGCTGCGTGAAGCCGAAGATGTCGGCGTACCACTTGCCCCAGAAGTTCATCTTGCCGAGCTCGACGTTCGCCACGACGTGGTCGATGGCCGAGAGGCCGACGCGAT
>CBDTZE010000308.1:0-3283 GCA_965364815.1 uncultured Nitriliruptoria bacterium
CCTTCTCCTTGAACTGGGGCTGCTTGCGCAGCTCACCGAAGCCGGTGACGCAGTTGAACAGCCACGTCGCCTCGGCGTGGATGTCGCCGACGTGCGACTGCAGGAACAGCGTGGCTCGGTCCGGGTCGACCCCGACGGCGAGGAGGTTGGTCGCCATCTCGACGGTGCGCGTCCGGAGCTCGACCGGGTCGTGCTCGACCGTGACCGCGTGCATGTCGACGATGGAGAAGACGCAGTCGTGGGTCTCCTGCATGCGGACCCAGTTGACCAACGCCCCGAGATAGTTGCCGAGGTGGAGGTCGCCCGAAGGCTGGATGCCGGAGAAGACGCGGGGCACGGGGAGATCCTTGAGAGCAACGGGGGTGGGGCGAGGTAAGCACGAGCCAGGGCTCCGGCCGTCGACAGGTCCGGTTCGTGGGCGAAGTGGGAACAGTCAGGGCACGGCCCCGGACGGGGCGCCGCATCCCACGCCTGGAGCCACCATGATCGACGTCGAACTCGGCGCAACCTTCAGCGACCTCTGGTTGGCCCTGCTGTCGACCGCCGCGATCTTCCTCGCCATCGTCGGTTTCACGAAGCTCGTGGGCCTGCGGTCGTTCTCGAAGATGTCGTCCTTCGACTTCGCGATGACCGTGGCGCTGGGCTCGACCCTGGCCAGCGTGGGCATGGGGAACTCGTCCCTCGCCGTCGGCATCGCCGTGTTGGCCACGCTCTATGGCGTCCAGTTCACGATCGCCCGGCTTCGACTGCGCTCAGAACGCGTGGAGCAGGCCGTGGACAACACGCCCCTGCTGCTCATGGCCGGCGACCAACTGCTGTCGGAGAACCTGCGGAGCGCCCGGGTGACCGAGGCGGACGTCCGAGCCAAGCTCCGCGAGGCCAACGTCCTCAACCTCGACCAGGTCAAGGCCGTGGTCATGGAGAGCACCGGGGACATCAGCGTCCTGCACGGCGCTCCCGATGAAGCCTTCGACCACGCCGTGCTGTGTCGGGGCGTACGCGACGCCGACCGCCTGGCCTGACCGCCGCCTGAGGCTGGGTCAGGGCTTGACGACCATCAGGATCGTCGAGATGACCAGCAGCGCGGTCGTGATCGTGGACCACTTCCCGATCTCCATGCCGGCAGCCGTGCCGGCTGCGAGGTCGCCGGCCTCGTACTGGGCGATCATCTTGTCGGTCAGCGGCTGGAGCTTGACCGGCCCCAGCACGGCCGCCACGATCACGGTCAACATGCCGAACGACACCCACGGGTCGCCCATGCTGAAGACGCCGTCACTGGTCACGACGAGGGCGATGCCCGTCACGAAGGCCAGGATCGACATCGGCATGTAGAAGGTCAGGCCCAGCTTGGCCTCGGCGCGGGCGAGGGCGAGGCTGCCGTCGAGGCTGTTCTGCTTCATGACGTTCATGTTGATCACGCCGTTCATGATCGAGCCGCCCAACCACAGGGCGATCGAGATGATGTGGACGATGAGCAGGATGTCGCGCATGACGGGGGCCGTTCGGTGTGCCGGGAGGAGCTGAAACGAAGTGTGCGGCGGACCGATGGTCCGCCGCACACCATGATGCCAGACGTTCAGGCGATCAGAGCATTTCCGCCACGGCTTCGCGCTCTTCGGTGAGCTCGGCGACGGTGGCTTCGATCTTGCCCTTGGTGAAGGCGGAGAGCTCGAGGCCCTGGACGATCTGGTAGCCGCCCTTGCCGTCCGTCGTGCACGGGAAGCCCGAGATGATGCCCTCGGGGATGCCGTAGGAGCCGTCGGACGGGACAGCCATCGAGACCCAGTCACCCTCGGCGGTGGGCTTGCCGCCCGCCCAGTTGGCGATGTGGTCGATCAGGGCGTTGCCGGCGGATGCGGCAGACGACAGTCCACGCGCGTCGATGATCGCCTTGCCGCGCTGCTGGACGGTCTTGAGGAACTCGCCCTCGAGCCACGCGCGGTCGGTGATGACGTCGGTCAGCGGCTTGCCGTCGATCTTCGCGTTGTCGAAGTCCGGGACCATCGTCGGCGAGTGGTTGCCCCACACGGCGAGGTTGGTGACGGACGACACCGGGACGCCAGCCTTGGCGGCGAGCTGCGACTTGGCGCGGTTCTCGTCGAGGCGGACCATCGCGGTGAAGCGGTCGGCCGGGATGCCGTCGGCGTTGGACGCGGCGATCAGGGCGTTGGTGTTGGCCGGGTTGCCCACGACGCCGACCTTGATGTCCGAGGCAGCGACGCTGGCGATGGCCTTGCCCTGGCCGGTGAAGATGCGGCCGTTGTCCTTGAGCAGGTCAGCGCGCTCCATGCCCGGGCCACGCGGCTTGGCGCCCACGAGGCAGGCGACGTTGGTGCCCTTGAAGCCCTTGGTCGCGTCGTGCTCCATCTCGATGCCGGCGAGCAGCGGGAAGGCGCAGTCGTCGAGCTCCATGGCGACGCCCTCGAGCGCCTTCATGGCCGGCTCGATCTCGATGAGCTGGAGGATGACCGGCACGTCAGCGCCCATCATCTGGCCGGAAGCGACGCGGAAGGCCAGCTGGTAGCCGATGTTGCCGGCGGCGCCGGTGATGGCAACGCGAACGGGCGTGGTCATGTGCAACTCCTGGGAGTGTGGCGGGGAGGTTGCCGACGCTAGCGACGGCCCCGTGACGACGGCCGGGGCCGCGCGGCCCCGGCCCGCCGTGCTTCGATCGTCACGTCCCACAGGAACTGGACCCGTCATGCATCGCCACTCCCCCGCCACTCTGCGTCGAACCCTTGCCGCTGGGGCCGCCGCCCTGGTCGTCGGGGCCGTGGCGACGTTCGGGATCGTCGGGGCCCAGGCCACGGTCCGGTTCGGCGACTGCGACGTCCTCGTCACCGCCGAGCCAGGAGCGGTCGACCTGACGGCCGCCGCGCGAAGCGCCAAGGCGCTGGACGCCACGCAGAAGGTCTTCGCCCGCGCACGGATCACTTCCGGCGGGTCCGAGGAAGCCGGGGTCGACGGCCTTGCCGAGGACATCCTGGCGGCATGCCCCTCCTGGCAGGCCGGCGATGGGTTCGCCCGGACCGATCTGCTGCTGATCGTGCTCGATGTCGAGGGCCGCGTCGTCGGCTCGTACTTCGGCGACGATCTCGCCACCGAACTCGACCCCCTGGTCAACACCGCACACGACGCCATGCGCCCTGCGCTGGTCGACGAGCGCTGGGGCGACGGCATCGCGCTGGCACTGGACGCCTACGCCGACCGGCTGGGGATCGACTCGGACCCGTCGGAGCCGTTGGCCGGCTGGGTCGTCCCGTGCGCGCTCGCCGGCGGCGCG
>CBDTZE010000309.1:0-3282 GCA_965364815.1 uncultured Nitriliruptoria bacterium
GAGTCATGGGACGGGCTGATGCGGCGTGCCGCCGGTCACCTTGCGCGGGGCGTGCGTCGCGCAGCGGGCCGGACGTACGGGGCGCGGGTCGTCATCGTCGTCGGCAAGGGCGACAACGGTGGGGACGGCTGGGCTGCGGCCGCGCTGCTTCGTCGCGCCGGCCTGCACGTCACCGTGGCGGCCGTGCACTCGATCGAGGTCGAGGCATCACCGGCGACCACGCGGGTCCGGTCCGCGTGGCTGGCTGACGGAGGCCGGACCATCACGGCCACCACGGCCGAACAGTTGGAAGACGCGCTGGACGGCGTGGACGTGGTCGTCGACTGCCTCCTGGGCACGGGCGCGACGGGCGCACCTCGTGGGGCGGTCGGTCAGGCCGTCACAGCGATCAACCAAGCCCGAGACCGGGGCGTGAAGGTCGTGGCCTGCGACGTGCCAACCGGCGTGGACGCGAACACCGGAGCGGTGCCGGGCGACGCCGTCTGCGCCGACCTCACCGTGACGTTCGGGGCGATCAAGCAGGGCCTGTTGATCCATCCGGCCTCGGCCTACGTGGGTGACCTGGATGCCGGAGCACTCTTCGTCGGCGACCTCGGTCCCGGCTATCCCATCCTCGACCGCGGCTGGGCCGCACTGACCGCTGCAGGGGCCGCCCCGTCCGCCCTTGCCGACGATGCAGAGAAGCGGACCCGGGGCGTCGCGCTGCTGGTTGCGGGAGCGGTCGGCACCGTGGGCGCCGCCGCGCTCAGCGCCCAGGCGCTGCTGGCCGGGGGAGCCGGGCTGGTCACGGCAGCGACACCCGAAGACGTGAGTTGGCAGTTGGCGACGCTCGTCCCCTCGGCCATGACGATCGGGCTGCCGACCAAGGACGGGCATGTCGGCGCTGGTGCCAGTGGCGCCCTCGAGGTCGCGGAGTTCGAGGTCGTCGTCGCGGGTCCCGGACTGGGCCACTCCAAGTCGACCCAGGCCATGATCGAGCACCTGCTTCGCCATGCCGACCGTCTGGTGCTGGACGCGGATGCCCTCAACGTCTTCCGCGACGATCGCGACCGGTTGGCCGATCACGGCGACCACCTGGTCCTGACACCGCACGGCCGCGAACTGGCACGCATCAGCGGTCGCGAGGATGCGGCGGAGCACCGCCCCGAGGTCGCTCGCGAACTGGCCGAACACCTTGGCGCGACCATCGTCGCCAAGGGACCGCGAACGATCGTCGCCGCCCCTGACGGCCGGACCTGGGTCACGCCGACCGGCAGTCCGGCCTTGGCGACGGGCGGCACGGGTGATGTGTTGGCCGGCCTCGTCGGGGCAGCGATCGCGACCGCTGACGACGTCCCCCTCGCAGTGGCACGGGCGGTCTGGCAGCATGGCTTCGCCGGGCAACTGGTCGGCGACTGGTTGGCTGGGCGGCTCACGGCGGACCGGCTGGTCCGGCGCCTGCCTCGCGCCCTGGCCGTCCTCGACCGACTCGCCGCCACCCGTCCGGCCTGGCCCTTCGACGGTCAGCCACTCCCGACCCGAGAGGACTGGCGTTGAGCATCCCGCCCCACGGTGCCGTCGCGCCGACCTCATTGCGCCATGACCCCCTGCGGCCCACGTTCGTCGAGGTCGACCTGTCGGCGATCTCTCACAACGTTGCGACCATCGGACGGACGTCCTCGGCGGACGTCTGCGCCGTCGTCAAGGCCGACGGGTACGGGCACGGCGCCATCGAGGCCGCACGTGCCGCGGTCGACGGCGGAGCCGCATGGCTCGCTGTTGCACTGGTCGAGGAGGGTGAAGAGCTCCGCGACGCCGGGATCGATCGTCCGATCCTCGTGCTGGCCGAACCCCCCGTGGAGGCTGCGGGCCGCCTGGTCGCTGCCGGCCTGACCGCCGTCACCTACACCGCGGGGCTCCTCGACGCCCTGGCCGTCTACGGCACCGCCGAGGCACCCGTCGAGGTGCACGTGAAGGCGGACACCGGGATGCACCGGGTCGGCGTGCCACGCGACAACTGGACCGGCTTCCTCGACCATGTGATCGCGACACCGGGCGTACGCGTCACGGGCCTGATGACCCACCTCGCCCGTGCCGACGAACCCGGCGAGCCCACGACGGACCGCCAACTCGACGCCTTTGAGGACTTCGTGGTGATGGCGCGTCGCCGCGGGATCGAGCCCGACCACGTCCACGCCGCCAACACGGCCGGGGCGCTGATGTGGCCTCGCGCCCGACACACGATGGTCCGCGCAGGCATCGGGATCTACGGACTGTCGCCGTCCGACGAGGTCCGCGCTGCGGACCACGGCCTGCGCCCCGCCCTGACGTGGCGCACCCGGGTGAGCTTCGCCAAGCGCCTGCGTGAGGGTGACGCCGCTTCCTATGGGCACCGCTGGGCGGCACCCGCGAACGGCTGGCTGGCGACGCTGCCGGTCGGGTACGCCGACGGGATCCCACGCGTCGTGGGCGGCCGGCTCGACGTCTTGGTGAACGGCCGACGCAAGGCCCTCGTCGGCACCGTCTGCATGGACCAGGTCGTCGTGTGGTGCGGCGAAGACGAGGTCGCACGCGATGACGAGGTCGTCCTGTTGGGTGCGGCCGGCGGGCCCGACGGGCCCCAGGAGGTCAGCGCCGACGACTGGGCCGCCGCCGCCAGCACGATCACCTACGAGATCACCTGCGGATTGCAGAAGCGTGTCCCGCGGATCCACCTGCAGACGGGAGGCCGCGATGGCACTGGGACTCGATGACGTCCGTGTGGGGACCTGGACGCATCCGGAGATCCCCACCGGCTGCACGGCGATCCTGCCTCCGGTCGGAACCCTCGGCGCTGTCGCGGTCCGAGGCCAGTCTCCCGGCGTCCGGTTCGCTGTTTCTCTGGGGCCGCTGGGCAAGCTGCAGGTCTGTCACGGCGTGATGCTCACGGGCGGCTCCGCCTACGGCCAGGCGACGGCCGACGGGGCGACCCGATGGTTGGAGGAACAGGGCATCGGCTACCCGGTCCGCGACGCCGTGGTCCCGATCGTCGGGGCGGCACACCTGCTGGACCGCAGTGTCATGCACCCCGGAAAGCGCCCCGACGCCGACGCCGGCTGGGCGGCCTGCGAGGCCTCCAGCCATGTCGACCCCGAGGACGGCGCCATCGGTGCCGGTGCCGGATGCACGATTGCGAAGGGTGGCGGGCTGGAGAACGGCTGGCGAGGCGGGCAGGGCATCTCGGTGCAGCGCTACGGCGACGTCGTCGTGGGGGCGATCGTCGCCAACAACGCCGTCGGTGAACTGCGCGGCGACGACGGCCAG
>CBDTZE010000310.1:0-3281 GCA_965364815.1 uncultured Nitriliruptoria bacterium
GCGTCGACGCCGTCGGGCACCGTGACGGCCCCGCGCCCGACGTCAACAGACGTCAATGGCGGGCGAACGCGCCTCGAATCACTTTCCAACTGGATCCCCGGTCAAATGATGCACCACACAAGGTAGGGATTCGCGAGTCGATCCGAGCGGTGCGGGCCCGGTGGCGTAGATGCGCGTCCCCATGGGGTCATGGCCCTCCGGTGGCCGCGTTGGCCTCCGCCAGGCTCGGCAGCCCGCCCCAGACGAGGCGAGTGAGCACCTCGACGACCTCCTCGCGGCCGATCTGGGGATCAGCGAGCCACCAGTCCCCCGCCTGCTGTGCAGCCCCGATGATGGCCTGCGCCGTCAGTTCGGGGTGAGGCAGGCGGAAACCGGCCCCGTTGAACTCCTCCGCGAGGATCCCGGCGAGGCGTTGCGCGACCTGGTGGGTGAAGTCACCGACAGCCTGGCTCACCCCGGGGCGGTCTGCGGCCGCCCGGTGCAGGAGGAACCGGTAGAGCTGCGGACGTGCCTCGATCGTGGCCAGGTAGGTGCGCAAGGTGACCTCGACGCGGGCACGCCAGTTGGTCTCCTGGGCCAGGGCGTCCTCGAGGACGGTGTGCAGGGTCTGGGCGTACCGCCGCGCCAGGGCCTCGTAGAGCCCGCCCTTGTCGCCGAAGTGTCGATAGAGGATCGGCTTGGTCACCCCGGCCTCGGCGGCGAGGTCCTCCATCGTGACCGCGGGCCCGTGGCGGTCGATGGCGCGGTCGGCCGCCGCGAGCAGTTGCTCACGCCGCTCAGGATCCCGTGCCATGCCGCACTCCGTTTTGCCGGCGGTGTTACCAAGCGTAACGTTACTGACCGTAACAGGTAGTGCCACCCACCAAGGACCTCGCCATGGACTTCGCCCTCACCCCCGAGCAGCTCGAGCTGCAAGCCTGGGCTCACGACTTCGCGGTCCGCGAGATCCGCCCGGTCGCTGCCAAGTACGACGCCACCCAGGAGTTCCCCTGGCCGGTCATCAAGAAGGCTGCCGAGGCCGGGCTCTACGGGATCGACATCTACCTGCAGCACCAGTCGGACCCGACGGGGTTGACCCTGCCGATCATCATGGAGGAGATCTTCTGGGGTGACGCCGGGATCGGCATGGCCATCTTCGGCACCGGACTCACGCTGGCGGCCATCGCGGGCAGCGGCACGCCCGAACAGCTCTTCGAGTACGGACCCGGCCTCTTCGGCACCGTGGACGAGCCCAAGGTCGGCGCGTTCGCCGTCTCCGAACCGCAAGCCGGATCCGACGTCCGTGCACTTCGCACCAAGGCGGTCCTGGACGGTGACGAGTGGGTGCTCAACGGCACCAAGGTCTGGATCTCCAACGGATCCGTGGCCGACACGTACGTCGTCGTCGCCACCGTGGACCACACCCTCGGCCACCGCGGCCAGGCGTCGTTCGTCGTCCTGAGCTCCGACCCGGGCATCCGTCCGGGCAAGAAGGAGGACAAGCTGGGGATCCGCGCCAGCGACACGTCCGAGGTCATCCTCGACGAGTGCCGCATCCCGGCCGACCGCGTGCTGGGCGGCATGGACAAGCTCAACCACAAGTTGGAGAAGGCACGCAACGGCGAGTCCAGCAAGTCCTCCGGCGCCCTGCGCACCTTCGAGACCACACGCCCGTTCGTCGCCGTCATGGCCATCGGCGTGGCCCGTGCGGCCATGGAGTTCGCCGTCAACTACGCCCGTGAGCGCGAGGCCTTCGGCGACCAGATCATCCACCACCAGGCCATCCAGTTCATGCTGGCCGACATGGCGTGCGAGGTCGAGACGGCTCGCCTGATCACCCACAAGGCCGCCTGGCTGGCCGCTTCCGGGAACGACTTCCCGTTCGCCGAGGGATCCATGTCCAAGCTCTTCGCCGGCCGGACCGTCCGCCACGTCACCGAGCGCGCCGTGCAGGTCCTCGGCGGCTACGGGTTCGTCAAGGACTTCCCGGTCGAGCGCTGGTACCGCGACGCGAAGATCTTCGAGATCTTCGAAGGCACCGAGCAGATGCAGCAGAAGGTCGTGGGCCGCGCCCTCGAAGCGAACATCAAGGCCTGAGGAGGCGCACCATGGACATCACCAACCTGGACCAGGTCGACGCCAGCCACCTCGCCGTCGCCGTCAAGAAGGCGTCCGACGACGAGATCGTCGCGATGCTCGACGCCCTCGGGCCGAAGGCCGCCCTCGACAAGATCTTCGACGAGATGCAGACCCGCTTCAAGCCGGGCATGGCCACCGGGGTCGATGCCGACGTCGTCTTCGTCGTCAAGCACGGCGGCGAGGAGCACCCCTACCTGGTGCAGATCCACAACGGTTCCTGCACGACCGGCCCTGGCGATCTCGAGGACCCCAAGTCCCGGCTCACCCTCGGCTCGCCGATGTTCCTCAAACTCATCACCGGGAACGCCGACGGACCGGTCGCCTTCATGAGCGGCAAGCTCAAGATCAAGGGCGACATCATGTTCACGTCGCGCCTGCTCAACTTCTTCGAGCGCCCCACCGCTTCCTGACTCGCCCCACGGCCCGGCTCCCATCGGTGTAGAACTTCCCCTTCGGGAGTCACCATGGGAGCCCTGCCTTGTCGAAGATCTTCACCAGCACCTTTCCTGACGTCGAGATCCCTGCGGTCCCGATCCACGAGTACGCCTTCGCGCGGGCCGAGGAGTTCGCCGACCGCGTCGCGCTGATCGACGGGCCGACGGGGCGCTCGTACACGTACGCCGCGCTGCACGGGGCGGTCAAGGCGTTCGCCGGCGGGTTGGCGGCCAAGGGCTTCGGCAAGGGCGACACCCTCGCGATCGTCGCCCCGAACATCCCCGAGTACGCCATCGTGTTCCACGGCGCCACGATGACCGGCGGCACCGTCACCACGGTGAACCCGACGTACGGGCCCAGTGAGATCGCCCACCAGTTCAAGGACGCCGGCGCCAAGCTCGTGGTCACCATCGAGATGTTCCGCGAGGCCTGCGAGACCGCGGCGGCCGAGGTCGGCGGCATCGACGACATCATCATCCTCGGCGAGGGTGCGGGCGGCACGTCCTTCTTCGACTATCTCGGTGAGCCCTTCGACGGTGAGGTCTCCTTCGACGTCGCCAACGACGTCGCGGTCCTCCCCTACTCCTCGGGGACGACCGGACTGTCCAAGGGCGTCATGCTGACGCACCAGAACCTGACGGCGAACATCGCCCAGATCATCCCGCCGATGGACTTCACGCCCGGCGAGGGCGTGGCGCTGGCGGTCCTGCCGTTCTTCCACATCTATG
>CBDTZE010000311.1:0-3279 GCA_965364815.1 uncultured Nitriliruptoria bacterium
TGTCCTAGGGTCGGACACTGCCGGGGGTGGATTCTGTCCACCGCTGGTCGCGATGCCGGGGGTCGATCGTCTCCGTCGCGCGTCTGTTGATGGAGTTTTCATGTCACGTTCTTTTCGTTCACGCGCCGTTGCAGCTGTTGCTGCCTTCGCTCTGTTGGGAGGCGGCACGTCCGCCTGGGCCAACGATGACGCGCCCACGGCGTGTCCGGACGACAAGGTCGAATCCTCAGGATTCACCGACACCGCGGGCACCGTGCATGAGCAGAACATCGACTGCATCCTCTACTGGAGCGTCACGCAGGGCCTGAACGCCCGTCAGTACGGCCCGCAGTTGAACGTGTCCCGCGCGCAGATGGCCACCTTCCTGGCGAGGACGATCGACCTCGCCGCGGCCCTCCCGGCAGCCTCTGATCAGGGCTTCACGGACGTCTCCGGCGTGCACGAGGACCGCATCAACCAGTTGGCGGCCGCGAACGTCGCCAAGGGCACCGCCCCGAACACGTTCTCGCCGAATCTCTCCATCAGCCGCGGTCAGATGGCCGTTTTCCTCGTTCGTTCGTGGGAAGCCGCAACCGACCAGGCGCTGGTCGCCTCGGGACCGCGTCACTTCAACGACACCGAGGGCACGGCCTTCGCTGACGCGATCGACGTTGCCTTCGAGATGGGCTGGGCCAAGGGCACCGGCGGCGGGCAGTTCGGCCCCGGCGCCCCGGTCAGCCGTGGCGCGATGGCGTCCTTCATCGCCCGGTTCATCGAGGACCTGTTTGCGCGCGGCTCCATTGCGCAGGGCCAGGCCCCGTCCCTGACCGCCTTCACGGTCGGCGACGGTGACGGCTCCTCCACGGTCACCAAGGGCGACACGCTCACCCTGAAGTACGACCAGGACGTGATCGCCAACTCCTCGATCACCCTCCGGGACGAGGACGGCACCGAAACCATCATCGATGACCAGGTCAACCCGGGCGTCGCCGAGGGTCGCACCGCAGCCACGATCAGTGGCTCCGGCTCCAACACCCTGGTGTTCACCCTCCTCGAGGACCCCGACCTCGCCACGCCCAGTGGCGCAGCAGGTGGCGACGGCATCCTCAGCGGCAAGATCACGATCATCGCATCCGAGGGCATCTCGGGCGTCAACGGCCAGACCTGGGTCCCGAACACCGACGCGGACGGAAACAAGTCCGCCACGCTCGCACCCGCAGCCCCGCCCGCCGGTGGCGGTGGTGGTGGCGGCTTCACGCCGAGCGCACCTGTGGCCCCGACGGCAGCCTTCACCCCCGACATGATCGGCAGCGCCGACGTGGCCAGCGTCGTCCTTGGTGGCACGACGAACGGCACGACGGTCACCGTTGTGGTCGTGGACTCCCACGGCAAGACCGTCACCGACACCGCGACCGCCTCCAACGGGAACTGGTCCATCCCGATCGACATGACCGTCTCCCCGACGAATTTCGCTGACGGCACCCTGACCGCGACCGCGACGGCCACGAACACCACGGGCACGTCCCCCGCAACCATCGTCAACGCAGAGAAGGACACCGAAGCCCCCGCCACGCCGACCGCCACGATCGTTGACGTCGACGGCAAGGTCACGCAGTCCGACCAGGAAGCGGTTGACGTCACCGGTGTTGCCGAGTTCGGCGCCATCGTCTGGGTTGACATCAGCGACCATGCGGCCGGCGGCCTGTCCGTCTCCAGCACGGCTTCCAGTGTCGACGGCTCGTACACCGCGACCGCGGACGTCAGCGGCCTCGCTGACGGCACCATCACGGCCATCGCCTATGCCGTGGATGCCTTCGGCAACCAGGGACCCGACTCCGCCCCGGACACGTCGGTCAAGGACACGTCCGAGCCCGACGTCACCTCGATCATGATCCAGGACGGCGATGACGAACTGGTCAGCGAGGACGAGCGTCTGTCCGCGATCACCGTCGGTGGCTTTGTCAACTCGACGGCGACGTCCGTTGAGGTGACACTCGAGGACCGCGTTGGCACCAGCGTGACGGTGACGGCCAGCCTGGCCACGTCCTTGTGCGTCGGCATCTGCATCAGTTCGACCGAGTTCTCCGCGGACTTCGACGCCACGGACACCGCGACGTTCGTCGACGGCCCGATCACCGCGACGGCGGTCGGAACGGACGGGGACGGCAACGAGGGTGCGCCGCTGAGCGACACCTCGGTGTTGGACACCGAGGCGCCCGCCGCCCCGACCAACGTCACGTTCGACCCGGACCCGATCCCACTCGCCGAGCAGAACGCCGTGACCGTCTCCGGTGATGCCGAAGAGGGCTCGCTGGTCACGATCACCATCGACGACACGAACGCCACGACGGACGCTGTCGTGGTCACCGCCACGGCAACCGCCACGGGCTTCTCGATCTCGCCCGTGGACGTCTCTGACCTCGATGAGGCCTTCCTCGACTGGTCGGCAACGGCCCAGGACCCGGCAGGCAACGTCTCCGACCCGGCCTCGACCGGCACCGTGGAGAAGGACATCACGCCGCCGACGGATCCGACGATCGCGTTCGACGCTGGCTTTGAGTCGATCAACGCGGCCGAGGAGACCGCAGTCGGCCTCTCCGGCGACAATGTTGCTGCTGGCGACATCCTGACGGTTGTCGTCACCGACAAGTTCGGCAACATGGCCCAGAGCACCGTCACGGCCACGAGCACCACGTGGACCATCACGATGGACCTCGCCGGTGGCGATGGCGACGACCTCGTCGACGGCACGCTGACCGCCACCGCGCAGGCATCCGACGCGGCCGGCAACACCAGCAACGTCTCCGTCCCGGCCAATGCGGTCCTGGACGCGGACCCGGGAACCATCACGATCAGCATCGATGATGGCGTCGACGCCTTCATCAACGATGCCGAGAACACTGCCGGTGTCCTGATCCAAGGTGACGCCGAGGCCAACTCGGACATCGCCATCACGATCACCAACGGCGCACTCGACCAGACCGCCACGGCGACCGCCAACGGTGTCGGATCTTGGTCCACGACGGTGACCCTGACGCTGCCCGATGGCCCGATCACGGCGACGGCCAAGTCGGTTGACCCGGCCGACAACTCGGTGGAGACCACCTCCCCGGCGACGTCGACCCTGGACACCTTCACCGACACGCCCACGGTCGTCTTCGCGGACGGCGACGGCTTCATCAACGCTGCGGAGCAGCTGGCAGGCAACAATGTCGTCACCGGTACGGCGGAGGCCTTCGCCAACGTCTTTGTGACCATCACCGACGGCAGCCTCAACGTCACCACGAACGCGACCGCTGA
>CBDTZE010000312.1:0-3277 GCA_965364815.1 uncultured Nitriliruptoria bacterium
ATCGGCATCGACGCCCCGTCCGTCCAGAACGCGTCGAACCAGTTGGTGAACCGCGTCCGCGCCAAGCTGTCGGTGCGCTTCGCCCCCGGCCAGGACCCCGACACCTGCCTCGCCCTGCTTGCCGAGCACCTCTTGGCCCACACGCCCTGGGGCCTGAAGTGCGAGGTCGAGCCAGGACACAGCAACGCCGCCTGGTCGACCGAACCCACCGGCCCGGCCTTCGAGGCCGCTGCTGCGGCCATGGAGGCTGCCTACGGCCACCCGGTGGCACACATCGGGTGCGGTGGCTCGATCCCGTTCGTGCAGCCGTTCAGCGAGGCCTTCGGCGGCGCCCCGTGCCTGCTCACCGGCATCGAGGACCCCGCGACCAACGCCCACGGTGAGGACGAGTCCCTCCACCTCGGCGACTTCGCCAACGCCTGCCTCACCGAGGTCCTGCTGCTGGCCGAGTTGGCGGAACGCCTGGCCTGAGGCCCCGGCGCCGCCCAACGCCGCCCCGACGTGATCCGTGCGCGGGGCGTCGAGGCGCGTCCGGCCTGCGTCGTGCCTCTCCGCCGGACGGCCGGAGCGCATGGCACAGGCGGGCCGTCGGCGACCCGTTGATCGGGCCAACTGCTTCGCCACGACCCCGGTTCTGCCGACGAGATGGTTGAGAGCCAACAGATCGGGAACGACTCGATCAGCAGCAGCCCCCCGACACGAAGGCGACGACATGCAGGCCCAGGCCACACGCATCCGGTTCCGTTGCCACTGCGGTCGGTCGGTGTCCTGCGACCAGGACTCGCCCAGCGCCACGATGCAGCAGTGCACGCGCTGCCAGGTCCGCGAAGCCGGCCTCGTGCGTCACCGTGCGACCCTGCGCCAGCAGCGCGGCCGTACCGCAGGGGTCGCCTCGACCACCTGACGCGCCAGCACCTCGCACACCAGCCGGACAAAAGCACCGACGCCGCCCCCGAAGGGACGGCGTCGACGTCGTTTGCGACCTGCGGCTCAGTGGCCGTCGATGCTCAGTGGCCGTAGATGTCGTTGACCGTGTCGGCCCACTTCTCCATGATGACCGACCGCTTGAGCTTCATCGTCGGGGTGAGCTCACCGGACTCCGCGGTCCACTCCGAGGGCAGGATCCGGAACTCGCGGATCTGCTCCACGCGGGCGAGCTTCTCGTTGCCGCGCTTGATGGCTCCCTCGACCTCGGCGATGACCTTGGGGTCCTTCGACAGGCTCTCAATGTCCGTGGCGGTGACGCCGTTCTTCGCGGCCCAGGCCGGGGTGGACTCGCCGTCGAGGACGACCATCGCCCCGATGAACGGCTCGTTGTCTCCCAGGGCGCAGACCTGCGCGATGATCATCGACTCCTGCTTGATCGTCTCCTCGATGTTGTTCGGGGAGAGGTTCTTGCCGCCGGCCGTGATGATCAGCTCCTTCTTGCGACCGATGATCTTCAGGAAGCCGTCTGCGGAGAGCTCACCGAGGTCGCCGGTGTGCATCCAGCCGTCGGCGTCGATGGCCTCGGCCGTCGCGTCCTCGCGGTTGAGGTAGCCGGGCGTGATGTGCTTGCCACGGCTGAGGATCTCGCCGTCCTCGGCGATCTTCAGCTCCGTGTTGGGCGTGGCCTCACCGACCGTGCCGATGCGGATGCGGCCGGGACGGTTCGCGGAGATGACCGCGGTCGTCTCCGTCATGCCGTAGACCTCGAGGATGTTCACGCCGATGCCGGCGAAGAAGTACAGGAGGTCGCCGGAGATGGGGGCTGCGCCGGAGAGCGCGAACTTGAGCTGGTCCAGCCCCATCTGGTCGCGGATCTTCGACAGGACGAGCTTGTCCGCCAGCGCGTACTTGACCTTCAGGCCCATGGGGATGGGCTCGCCGGCCACGTTCTTGCGCGCGACCTCCTTGCCGGTCTCGATGGCGCCGAACGCCAGCTTCTTGCGCTTCTCGTTGGGCTCGTCGTTGAGCTTTCCCAGGAGTGCGGCCTGGAACTTCTCCCAGACGCGCGGGACGGCCATGAACAGGTGCGGCCGTGCCTCGACGAGGACCTCACGGACCGTCGCGATCTCCCGGGAGAAGTAGATGGTTCCGCGAGCGTGCAGGTGCGTGTAGTGCGTGGCCATGCGCTCGGCGATGTGGGCCAGCGGCAGGTAGCTCAGGCCACGCATGCCCGGCTCGAGGTCGATGATCGCGTCGATCTGGTTGACCATGAACAGGAAGTTCTCGTGCGTGAGGACGACGCCCTTGGGCGGTCCGGTGGTGCCCGAGGTGTAGATCAGGGTCGCCGGGTCGTCGGCCTTGACGGCCTTCCACGAGTTCTCGAACTCGCCGGAGTCCTTCGCCAGGGCCTCGGCGCCCTGCTTGAGCATGTCGTCCCAGGAGACCGTGCCGTCGATGACGTCGCCCGGCTCCATGACGACGATCGCCTCCAGCGCCGGGAGGCTGTCCTTGATGGAGAGCCACAGGTCCCGGTAGTGGGCGTTCTCGACAATGGCGACCTTCGTCGACGAGTCCTTGCCGATGTACTGGACCTGGTCGGCGGTGAAGGTGTTGTAGACGCTGAACGGCGTGCCGCCGGCCAGCAGCGTGCCGACGTCGGCGATCACGTGCTCCGCACGGTTGCCGCAGTGGATCGCGACGACGTCACCGTGGTCGATGCCCAGCCCACGCAGACCCATGGCGACGTTCGAGGCCTGGTCGCGGTAGCCGGCCCAGGTGATGCGGCGCCAGCGGCCGTCGTCACCCTTGTCGACGAGGGCGTCCTGCGCCCCGCCTGCCTGCGCCTGTGCCATGAACTGTTCGGTGAGCGTGGTGAACGCCATTGCTTGCCTCGGTGGGGTCGGAGTCTTGCCGCCCGACCCTAGTTGTCAAGGGGCTCACCGGGCAGTGCTGGCCGCAAGTTTTGGCCCGTGAGTTGCGCCAAGAGTGTCGGGGCGAGCGCTGCAGCGACCGCTTCGTGCCCCGCGAGGGGCCAATGGATCCCGTCGACGTTGAGATCGTCGGCATGTGGCTCCACCAGCGGCCAGCTGGGGACGTAGGTGACGCCGTGCTGCGCGGCCAACTCGCCCTGCCTCGCCTGCCGGTCTGCGTGCCGGGGATGGCCCGGGCCGTAGTAGGTCGAGCGGTGGCTGGTGGGACCGATGGCGGCCATCGCCGCCCCGTTCGCCAGGCCACGGACCTGCGTGAGCAACTGGTCGTAGAGCTGGTCGAAGGTGCTGGTCGGGGTCCGGGTGAAGCGCCCCTTCGTGGCCCTCACCACGACCGGGTAGGTCGTGTGCAGCGCCTTGCG
>CBDTZE010000313.1:0-3277 GCA_965364815.1 uncultured Nitriliruptoria bacterium
GTCGTCGAGCGTCGGCAGGCTGTCGCCGCCGCGGCGTTGCTGCAGCTCCTGCTTGAGCGCCAGCGGCGTGTCCTGCTTGACGATGACGCCGCCGTCGATGATCGCGATGCGGTCGCAGAGTTGGTCGGCCTCCTCGAGGTACTGCGTCGTGAGGAAGACCGTCGTGCCCATCTTGTTGATGCGGCGGACCTCGTCCCAGACGGTGATACGGCTGGCGGGGTCGAGGCCCGTGGTGGGCTCGTCCAGGAACAGGACGTCGGGGCGGTGGACAAGAGCCGAGGCCAGGTCCAGGCGCCGCTTCATGCCGCCCGAGTACCCGCCGATGCGACGGTCGCCCGCCTCCTCCAACTCGACGAGGGTGAGCAGCTCCGCCGCGCGCTCGTCCGCGACCTGCTGGGTCATGCCGAACAGCCGGGACTGCAGCACCAGCAGTTCACGACCGGTCTGGCGCGGGTCGAGACCGGCCTCCTGCAGCGCAACGCCGATCTTCAGGCGCGCCCCGTCCGGGTCGGCCTGGACATCGACGCCGGCGACCTTGGCGCTCCCGCCCGACAGCGTCATCAGCGTCGTGAGCATCCGGACGGTCGTCGACTTGCCGGCGCCGTTGGGTCCGAGGAAGCCGAACACCTCACCGGTGCGGACCTCGAGGTCGACGCCGCGGACGGCCTCGACCTCACCCTCCTTGCCGGTGTAGGTCTTGCGCAGGCCCTTGGCCTCGATCGCGATTCTCATCTGCTGGTCCTCACCACGTGCCGCTGGGTCGGGCACGCTACGGCGTGGCTGCGACGTGGCCCGTCCCCGGCTTGCACCCGCCCCCGTCGGATGCTCGGCTGCTGCCATGAGCGAACACCACCACTCCCCTGTCCACGACGATGCAGACGTCGAGGTGGTCGTCGTAGGCGCAGGCCCAGCTGGCCTGACCATGGCCCGACGGCTGGCGGAGACAGGCGCCAGCTTCCTGGTGCTCGAGCGTCAGGCTGACGTCGGCGGGATCTGGGACATCGACGCGCCTGGCTCACCGATGTACGAGTCCGCCCACTTCATCTCGTCGAAGACCTTGTCAGGCTTCCCCGACTTCCCGATGCCCGACAGCTACCCGGACTACCCGAACCACCGGCAGCTGCTCGCCTACATCCGGTCGTTCGCCGACGCCTTCGACCTGCGACGCCACATCCGGTTCGACACCTCGGTCGAGGCAGCGACGCCGATCGACGGAGGCGGTTGGACGCTGACGACGTCCACGGGCACGGTCCGGGCGCGGCAGTTGGTCGCCGCCAACGGCGTCACCTGGGTGCCCAACGAGGTCACGTGGCCAGGTGACTTCAACGGTGAGGTCCGCCACTCCGTCACCCACCGTTCGACCGAGCAGTTGCGGGGACGCCGAGTCCTGATCGTGGGCGCGGGCAACTCCGGTGTCGACATCGCCTGCGACGCCGCCGTCAGCGCCGACCAGGCCTTCCTGAGCGTCCGTCGCGGCTACCACTTCATCCCGAAGTTCATCATGGGCAAGCCGGCCGACGTGTTCGCCCACGAGGGCCCCAAGCTTCCCACCAAGATCGAGCAACGGATCTTCGCCGGGCTGCTCCGCGTCCTCAACGGCGACGTCACCCGACTGGGACTCCCGGCCCCCGATCACCGCATCTTCGAATCCCATCCGATCATGAACACCCAGGTGCTGCATCACCTCGGCCACGGCGACGTCATCGCCAAGGCAGACGTGGAGCGCTTCGACGGGGATGACGTCGTCTTCGTGGACGGCACGCGCGAGCAGATCGACATCGTCATCACGGCGACCGGCTACCAGCACGCCATCCCGTTCGTCCCCGACGAGGTCGTGCAGACCCGCCACGGACGCCCCGACCTCTACCTCAACATGTTCCCGCGCAACCGCGACGACCTCGCCGTCATCGGGTTCTCGGAGTTCGCCTCCGCGGCGTACGACACTTTCGACCTCATGGCCCGCGCGATCGTCGCCGGCATCGCTGGTGGCGACGCGGCTGCCGGCCACCTGCGTCACCTGCGCCGGACCCACCGCCCCGACCTCACCGGCGGCCACCGCTATCTCGAATCCGAACGCCACGCGAACTACGTCGACGCCGACGTCTACCGACGCGAGGTCACAGCCGTCCTGGAGCAGCTGCGCTCCAGCTGACCGAGCCGCCCGCCGAGCCCCGCCAACCACTGAGCGACCGCGGTCAGCAGCCGATGGTGTGGGTCATCGCCCCGCAGACCTCCGGCCATCGGTCTGTTGCCATCGCACCGGCGGGATGCAACAACGCGGTCACATGCACGAGCTGGACGTTGTCGAGGTTGACGACCGAGCCGTCCTTGACTCCCTCGTCGGAGCCGACGGCGACCTCGCACGGGATGTCGCGCACGGTCGTGGTGATCGGTGCGACGAGCACCCGTGACAGCAGCGGCGCCACGCTGGCGCGGGTCAAGACCAGGACGGGGCGAACCTTGTCGAGGTCAGCCCACCACACCTGGCCGTGCCCGAGCCCTCGCATCACTCCGTCCGATACTGGGCGCGGCGCTCCGAGGCGAGGCGTTGCACGTGATCAGGGACGTCGCCGTCGTACGGCAGGGACTCCCCCGGGCCCACCGACCAGGCAAGTGCCTCGTCTTCGTCATACGGCTGGGCCAGCAACGCGGCGCGCTCCTTGGCGTCATCCACCTCGCCGAGCAACGCCTCCAATGCCCGGTCGACCAACTGGGCATCGTTGAGGTCGAACTCCCGACGCGCACGCGCCAGCCGATCGGTGTCGACGGTCGTGGAGATGCGCGTTCGATTGGGCATGGCATGACCATAGCATTCCCATGCCATGTCTTGCTGGGCTCTCGGCAGGCTGGTATCCGATCAGATACCTTTACGCCATGGACGCTGCACAGACCATCCGACTCGCGCGGGCCCGATCCGGGCTGACCCTGCGCCAACTCGCCGAGCGCGCCGGGACGTCCCACGCGACGATCGCCGCGTACGAGCACGGCCACAAGATCCCCCGCGTGGACACCCTCCAGCGCATCTGCCGGGCGGCAGGCTTCGCCCTCGACATCCGCTTGGAACCCCGACCGGCCGGCCAGGCACGCGAGCAGACTCGACGAGCCTTGCTTGACGTCCTCGCACTCGCCGACGCCTTCCCGTTCCAGCGATCCGGCCCGCTCGACGCGCCGATCTTCGGAGCGGCTCGCGACTCCGCGGAGTCGCAGCCATGACCGACGCCGGCATCCCGGAGAAGATGGAACAGCTCCACCTCGCCCTGCGTGCAGCCGACCTGCC
>CBDTZE010000314.1:0-3274 GCA_965364815.1 uncultured Nitriliruptoria bacterium
GACGGCCTCGAGCTCTTCGGCGGTCTCGACACCCTCGGCGACAACGGACAGGCCCAGCGAACGGCCCAGCGATGCAACCGAGCGCATCACGGCCAGGCCGCGGGACTCGGGGATCGCGGCGACGGTCACGAAGTGTCGGGCGACCTTGAGTTCGCGGATCGGGAAGTTCAGGACGCGGTCGAGGGAGCCGTAGCCGATGCCGAAGCCGTCGACCGAGATGGCCATGCCGAGCTCGCCCAGGTCCATCAGGCGCTTGGCGGCAAGCTGGGAGTCGACGGCCAGTGCCTCCTCGGAGATCTCCAGGAAGAGCGAGGCCGGGTCGACACCGGTCGAGCCAAGGACGTCGTTCACGTTCGCGACGAAGTCATCCGCCAGCAACTCGCTGTCGGACACGTTCACCGAGACGGTGAGGTGGCCCAGCGCCGGGCGGCGGGCGAGGTCGATGGCGAGGTCGGCGCTGCGGCGCAGGACCCACAGGCCCAACTCGGCCATGAGACCGGACTGCTCGGCGACCGGGATGAACTCGCCGGGGCTGACGGCGCCGCGGGTCGGGTGGTCCCACCGCAGCAGTGCCTCGACGCCGATGATTCCGGACGTCTCGGCGTCGACCTTGGGTTGCAGGGCCAGCCAGAACTCGCCGTTGGCCATGCCGGCGCGCAACTCGTCGGCGATCAGCGGTGCAGCATTCTGCTCGCCACTCGACGTCGTCACACCCTCACCCCTTGTCGTCCACATGAACATCGGCACCCGGCGGAGGAACCTGCACCTCCGGTGACGCCATGCCCGACGAGGCGCACGCTACGCGATCGACCGTGATCCGCCCGGCGGTTCGAACCAGTACGTGCCGGGGCGCAACGACGCAGCCGAACCGCGGACGGCCGGGAAACACCGAACGGACCGCCCGAAGGCGGTCCGTCCAGATGCTGTCTGCAGGCTGTGTCTGCAGGCTGTGTCTGCAGGAGGGGCGACGCTTGGTCGTTCCCCGTGGAACCGTTGCGACCCGTGAAGGTCAGTCGGTCACTCGCCGCCCTTGGCGACGCGCGGGTCGAGACCCTCGAACTTGGCGAGGTGCTCGGCGCGGTCGGCCTTGAGCTTCTCCACCAGTGCGGTGTACTCGTCGGCGCGGCCCTGGGCCTCGTACAGCTTGCGCGGCTGCAGGAGCTCGGGGTCGTCGAAGCCCGGGATGGACTCCGCAACCTCGTAGCCGAAGTCCGGGTCAACGGTCCAGACGATGGAGCCGTCGACGATGCCATCCTGGACGGCGGCGGAGTGCGGGATCTTGACCTTCTTCGAACGCTCGTCGGCGTCGGGGCCACCGACACGACCGGTGTTGAAGAGGTAGACCTCGAGCTCGTTCTGCTCGAGCAGCTCCAGCAGGAGGTTGGCCTGCGAGGCGTCGTTCTCGAACCAGAACGGGTTCGTGCCGGGGACGCGGAGCTTCTTGCCCATCTCCGCGGCGCCGCCGGCAGCGGTGCCCTTGGTCTCGCCGAGCATGAAGTAGTACGCAGCCTGCTCCGGCTTGAGCTTCGCAACAGCGGGGATCAGGTCCTCGTTGCGGTTCAGGATGAACAGGTAGTGCGCCTTGGGCAGGTCACGCGGGTCGCGGTGCGTGATCATGTCCAGGCCGAACGTGCAGCGGCCGTTGGCGGTGTACGAGTCGTCGAAGAAGTCGACCTTGCCCGTGGACTCGTCGATACCGGTGGACTCGAGCCATGCGGCGGGCGAGATCGCGCCGCCGTGGATCTGCGGCTCGTCGTCGGCGTTGAGGCCGTAGGTCTTGGCGAAGCAGCCGTCCTCGGTGGTGAGCACGGAGCCGTCGGGCTGCAGGGCGATGAAGTCGTCCTGGACCGGCAGCGAGCCCTTCACGTTGCGGAAGGTCGTCGTGGTCTTGCCGGTGCCGGAGAGGCCGATGATCAGCGCGAGCTTCTCTTCACCGTGCATGTTCTGGTCAGCCGGGAAGGTCTTTGCACCGGAGTGCATCGCCAGCGCGCCCTTTTCGAACTGCAGCTTGTTCCACATCCGCAGGCCGCCCATCTTCGACTCACCGAAGTAGTCGGAGCCGAAGACGCGGGTCACCCAGTTCTCGAGGTCGACGAGGATCAGGCACTCATTGGTGAAGCCATCTGCCTTGAGCGACGGGGTGTAGATGACCGTGAAGCCGTTGTCCGCGAACTCCTCCTCGAAGGAGTCCTCGCGGTTGAAGTAGAGCTGCTGCTGCATGGCCGGGATGTTGGCCTGGCTCTTCTCCATGAACAGACGCGACGCGGTGCGCGTCCCCTTCGTCGGGCCGATGTAGCCCTCGATGAGGATCATGTCCTGCTCGGCGATGAGCGCGTCCTGCTTGGCGGCCCACTCGTCGTACGTGGCGCGGTCGACCGACGGCTTGCCGGCGGACGTCTCCGCAACGAAGAAGGTCGAGGGGCCCTGACGAGACAGGATCCGTGCCTTGTAGTTGAGGTTGCCGAACTCCGTCTCGGTGATGTTCTCCATCAACTCGAGGGCCCAGGCACGCATGTCGGCCTGGCTCGGGTTCTGGGCGACGGACTTGGCCTTCGGCAGCTCGAAGGTCACAGGGCGCTCCTTGGTTACACGCACGCCGTTGTGCGCGTTTTGGGTGAGAACGGGGCGTCGTGCCGGACGGAAGGAAGGTGCCGGCAACGTGGCCCCGAGGTGGCCGGACGGTACCGGCGCGTCCGGGCCACCCTGCAGCCCGCTTGGGGCCACGAGCGGGCGACGGACGAGCAATGCACCGGCACCGCATGCACCGCACGGCAATCCATTCGCATGTTTCTCCAAGATCTGCAACAATGCCGCCGCACACACGGGGTCAATGGCAACGAGACAATTCGAGGATTCATGTCCAAGGGAACGATGACCGACGAGCACAAGGCGGCGCTGGCTGAAGGGCGCCGACAGGGCAAGGCTGTGCGCGACTACCTCGCCGTCATCGACATGGACCGCCGCCGCGGACCTCGCCTGTCCAAGGAGCAGTTGTCGGACAAGATCCGCGACTGCCAAGGCCAGATCGACGCCGAGGACGACCCGGTCAAGCGCCTCGACCTCGTGCAGAAGCGGCTCGACTATGAGGACCGTCTCGCCGAAGCAGGCGAGGAGATCGACCTCACCGGCGTCGAGAAGGGTTTCGTCGAGGTCGCCCAGGCCTACGGCGACCGCAAGGGCATCTCCTACACCGCATGGCGGGAGATCGGCGTGCCCGCAGCCGTCCTGAAGGACGCCGGCGTGCCCCGCACCCGCCGCACCACCTGAGACCCGG
>CBDTZE010000315.1:0-3272 GCA_965364815.1 uncultured Nitriliruptoria bacterium
CCGACTGGTGCCCTTGGCGGCAGGCACCGGCCAACTGGCCAAGGAGGTCGCGCACAACGTCGACGTGCCGGTGGCCATCCTCGAGGGCTATGCCCCCGACGCTGTCCCTGCGCCACCTGCGGTGCTGGTCGCGACGCGCGGTGCGGTGCTGGACCACCCACCGGGCCCGGTCGGTGCGGTGATCCTGGCGGACCTCGACGCACTGCTGCGTCGCCCGTTCCTGGATGCCGCGGAGGATGCGCTGCGACTGGCGATGCAGTTGGCCAACTGGACGACGTTCCACGTCTCTCGGGGCACGGCCGATCCGGCCGAGCCGTCGGCGCCCTCCGCGTCGCGTGACACGGCGGCCCGGGTGATCGTGCAGACCCAGGAGCCGGACCACCCGGTCGTCCGGGCCCTGGTCGGCTGGGACCCCAAGGCGTTCTGGACGGCCGAGGCAGCGATGCGCCAGATCCTGCGTTTCCCCCCAGCCGCGCATGCCATCCACCTCGACGCCCCGGTCGACGTCGACGTGGTCTCGCAGTTGCGCGAGGAACTGCCCCCGGGTGACGACCTGCTGGGTCCGCTCATCGAGGACGGCCGTCAGCGACTCCTGGTCAAGTCGTCGGACCGCGCGGCCACGCTCCGCGCCCTGGCGCCGATCCGCGCAGCACACAGCAAGGCCAACGTGGACGTCCGCATCGACGTGGACCCCGTCCAGGTGGGCTGAGCGCCACCGTAGGCTTGGTGGTCCTGCGTCCTTCCCCGAGGTGTTGCCGTGTCCGTCCTCGACGTCCGCCTGTTCGGCGATCCCGTCCTGCGCCAGAAGGCGCGTGTCGTCGACTCGTTCGACGCGCCGCTTGCCAAGCTTGCCGGCGACATGCTGGAGACCATGCGCGAGCACGCGGGCGTGGGGCTGGCGGCAAACCAGGTCGGCGTCCTCAAGCGCCTGTTCACCTGGGAGGTCGAGGAGTACGGCGACGACGACACCATCGAGAAGGTCCACGGCGGCGCGGTCGTCAACCCGGTCCTGGTGGATGCTTCCGAAGACAACCTGGTGGATGACGATGAAGGTTGCCTGTCGTTCCCGGGCCTCTTCTATCCGGTGCAACGTCCGCTGCACGTGAAGATCGAGTTCGCGGACCTCCACGGCGACGAACACACCGTCGACCTCGAGGGATTCTTCGCCCGGATCTTCCTGCACGAGATGGATCACCTCGACGGGATCCTTTTCATCGACCACCTCGCCAAGCATGACCGCAAGGAGGCCATGCGCCGCATGCGGGTCCAGAGCGAGGAACTGGCCGCCGACGAGCCCCCCACCAAGCCGGGTGGGCTGGGTCTGTTCGGCGGGCTGTCGGTATGACGCGGATCGCCTTCTTCGGCACACCCGATGTTGCCGTCGCCTCGTTGCGTGCCCTGGTGGACCAGCCGGACTTCGACGTCGTCGCGGTCGTGACCAACCCGGACCGGGCCAAGGGGCGCTCGAAGCAGCTCGTACCTCCTCCGGTCAAGGTTGCGGCGTTGGAACTCGGGATCGAGGTCCTCCAGCCGGCCAAGCCAGTGGAGATCCTCGACGCGCTGGTAGCGCTGGAACTCGACGCCGTGGCGATCGTCGCCTACGGGGCGATTCTGCCACGGGCCGTGCTGGATGCCGGCGGCCGCGGTTTCGTCAACCTCCACTTCAGTCTGCTCCCTCGCTGGCGTGGCGCGGCCCCGGTCCAGGCCGCCCTGCGCGAGGGCGACCACGAGACCGGCGTGACCTGCTTCGTGCTGGACGAGGGCATGGACACGGGCCCGGTCCTGCGGACGTTGCACACGCCGATCGCTGACGCCGAGACCTCGGGCGACCTGCTCGCCCGGCTTGCTGACGCCGGCGCACCCGTGTTGGTCGAGGCCGTCCGGGCGCTGGTCTCTGGCGAGGAGCCGATCCCGCAGCCGACCGAGGGTGCGACGATCGCCGGGAAGATCCGGCCAGAGGACGTCGAGCTCTCCTGGGATCGCCCGGCTCGCGAGTTGGCTCGCCTGGTCGCCAGCGCGAACCCGGCCCCGGGGGCCCACACCACCTTCCGTGGCAAGCGGCTCAAGGTCTGGCGGGCCCGTGCCGTCGAGGCATCGGGAACACCCGGCGTCGTCGCCGATCGCGTGGAGGACGGTGTCGTCATCGGTACCGCCGATGGTGGCCTGCTCCTCGATGAGGTCCAGCCGGAGGGCAAGGCGCGTATGGATGGCCGGGCCTTCGCAAACGGGTACCAACCCAAGGACGACGATCGGTTCGGCGCATGACCCAGGACAACGGACTGGCGGCCCGTCGTGCCGCGCTCGTCGCGATCCGGGCCGTCGAGGTCGATGACGCATGGTCGACCCTGGCGGTCCCTGACGCGGTCTCGAAGTTGCCGGAGGCCCGCGACCGCGCCTTCGCGTCCAGGCTGGCGTACGACACGATCCGCTGGGAAGCCACCCTCGACTGGGCGCTCGGCTTCGCGTCCAGCCGACCACCCAGCCACATCGAGCCGGACCTGCTTCGGGTCCTGCGGATGGGCACCCTGCAGCTGCTCAAGCTTCGCGTTCCGACGCACTCGGTGGTCGACACCTCAGCGACCTTGGCCCGAGAGACGGTCCCCACGGGGCGCGCGAAGGGGGCCGCGGGCTTCGTCAACGGCGTGTTGCGTGGGTTGGCCCGGAAGCTCGACGACGGCGGTCTGCCGTGGCCGGACGAGGACAGCGTCGAAGGCATGGTCCTGGCGACGGCCCACCCCGAATGGGTGGTCCGCGATGCGATCTCCCGCTTCGGCGAGGACGCGCGCGCCGTCCTCGAGTCGGACAACGAGTCCCCTGGCCTGACCCTGCGAGTCGCAGGATCCGTCGAGGAACTGCTGGCCGAGCTCCGCGCCGAGGGGATCGATGCCCAGCAGCACGACGCTGCCGACCAAGCCGTCAGCGCGCCCGGGGGAGACCCTCGTCGTCTCGCCTGTGTCACCGAGGGCCGTGCCGTGCCGCAGGATGCTGCGTCCATGCTTGTCGTCGAGTCGCTTGCCCCCCGCCCCGGGTCCTCCGTCCTGGACCTGTGCGCCGGCCCCGGCGGCAAGACCGGGCACCTGGCCCAACTGGTCGGCCCCGAGGGATACGTCGTTGCCGTGGAGTTGCACGAACACCGGGCGCGCCTGGTTCGCGAGGCGGTCGAGCGGCAGGGCCTGGAGGCCGAGGTCGTGGTCGGCGACGCCTTGGACGTCGACCTCGGTGGTCGCCTCTTCGACGCGGTGCTGCTCGACGCGCCGTGCACCGGACTGGGT
>CBDTZE010000316.1:0-3270 GCA_965364815.1 uncultured Nitriliruptoria bacterium
GGCTGCCCGCGGGTGCCGGAGCAGCCCCGGGAGTACCCGCGCTGGCGCCGGGTGACGCGGAGGTCGCCGGAGCCGGCGTCGATCCGTCGGCGTCGGTCGGTGCGACCTCGACCGTCGAACCGTCGGCTGCCGTCTCCTGCGGAACGGGCCCCTCCGCGGTGGCATCGTCCGAAGACGTCGTCTGGTCGACTGCGGCCACGGTGATGGCCGCCGTCTCCTGCCCACCGGGCGGATCGATGACGGTTGCCGTGCCTGCCACCAACAGCAGTGTCGACACGAATGCCACGACGTGTGGCTTGGGTCCCCTGGCCATGCTGGGCCTCCCGCAAGGTGCATGGATGTGTGTGTTCAGTGATTTCCCCAACTGCACCCCCGATCCCTTCCCGTGCGCGCCAGCACTGGTGGGTGTTTGTTTGTGGATTCCCACAACGACGATGGGTGCAGCCGGCGGTCTGTGGCCGATGGCTACGGTCCCGGTCCGCCTCAACTGTGGACCTCGCCCATGCTCCCCCACCGCAGACTCGCCGTCGGCGTGGTCCTCAGCCTCGCCCTCGTTGCCTGCGGCCCGCCGTCACTGGACGACTACGCCGACACGCTGGCCGAGGAGGCCGCGGCCGGTGGGCTCGGCCTGACGCAGGACGAGGCGCAGTGCTACGGCCGGCGCGTTGCCGATGCGTTGGGGCTCGAACGCCTGACGGAGATCGACGAGGCCGGCGACGACAGCACGACGGTCGCCCTGACCGCCGAAGACGCCGACGTGATGGCCGAGGCACTCGTCGGCTGCGTCGATGGCGTCGTCGAACGACTCTTCTCCAACGTCGGCCGGGAGATCAGCGCGGAGGGACAGGCCTGCCTCGCCGAGGACCTGAGCGACGGCGACGTGGCCGTCGCAGCGGCGGCAACGCTCCGCGGCGGCGAGCTGCCCCCGGAGACGCGCGATCGCTTCGATGCCGCCTTCGTGCGCTGTGCCGGCGTCGAGATCGTGGCACTGGGTGCACCCGGCCTGGCCTTCGCGCTTGGCCAGGACGGCCTGCAGATCACCGAACCCGAGGCGCGGTGCGCCCTCGAACACCTGGTGGCGGAGCTCGGGATCGAGAAGCTCACCAGCGCCGAGGGTGCGACCCTCGATCTCGAAGGCACGCGGTCCCTGCTGGTCGGGCTGCGCGACTGCACGGACGACCTGCTGGGCCAGGTCCGCGAACAGGTCCTCGACGACGTGGCGGCCAGTGCCGGCGACGACTTCGGCGACGAGCAGCGCCAGTGCCTCGCCGATGCCCTCGACCAGGACCTCCTCCTCGAGGTCTTCACGTACGAACTCGTCGGCGAGCCAGCCCCCGAGCCCACGACCGCGCTCCTCGAGGACCGCATCGCAGCGTGCGCCTGACGCAGTCGGACGCAGCCACGGCATGCTTGAGCCGTCCTGACTGACAGACGACCGAACCCGGGGGGTCCGAATGCGTCAACCGCTCGCAGACCAGCCCCGTCGTGCCGATCCACCGTCCGCTCCACGCTGGATCGTGCCCCCGTGGGCGTTGCTGGTCGCCATGGTCCTCGTGGTCGCGGCAGCACGTGCCGACAACGTCGCGCAGAGCCCGTGGCGGCTGCTCGCCATCCCCATCATCTTCACCTCGGCGACACAGCACCGGCGGTCCGAGCTGCGGCTGGTGGTGGCGCTGACCCTCGTCGGCACCGTGGGCATCCAACTGGGACGTCAGACGGACGCGAGGCTCCTGACCCTCTCCGTCGTGACCGTCCTGGTCATCTGGCTGACGGCCGAGGTCGTGCACCGGGTCGTGAACGACCTGCGTGAGACCCGAGCCCGCCTCGCCGACAGCGACCATCTCTGGGCGACGGTCTTCCACAACCACCCTGACCCGGTTGTCGTCCACGACCTCCAGGGACGGATCCTGGAAGCGAATCCCGCGGCACTGCAGTTGTTCGGGCTGGACCTGTCGATCCCGACAAGCCTGGGCCAGGCGCTTCCGTTGACCGACGTCGACTACGCCAACGTCACGACACGGGTCGCCGCCGGACTCGTCGTCACGTGGGAGTCACGGGCAACGCCACCCGGTGTGGACAGACTGCTGGATCTCGAAGCAGCCAGCCTCCCGGTCCGGGAATCCGGCGGCGTCCAGTCCGTCATCGTCACGCTCCGGGACGTCACGGAACGCAACGCCGCCCGTGCCGAGGTCGCCTCCGTCCAGCACGCCCTGGACCAACTCGACGAGGCCGTCGCCATCTACGACAGCGGCACCGAGCGCTTCCTGTACGTGAACCAGAGCGCCGCCGACCTCATGGGCACCACGTCCGAGGCACTCATCGGGCACTCCGCGGACGCGATGGGCGCCTTGCGAGCCCTCGCGTTCGACGGTGGCGTCTCCACCGAGGCGGCCCAGGGAACCGAAGGCGACCCGATCCACGTCGAACTCGACTGGCCCCGGGGCGACGGCACGATCCGACTCGACGTCGGGTTCCAGTCGCTGCACAGCGAAGGGCGCGACCTGATCGTCGTGGTCTGCCACGACGTGAGTGGCTACCAGGAGACCATCGAGAGCGAACGGGCCGCCGTCGAGAAACTCCGGGACGTCGACCGCATCAAGAATGCGTTCCTCTCCGCGGTCTCGCACGAGTTGCGGACCCCGCTGACCGTCGTCCGAGGCATGGCCTCCACCCTCGCGCGCCATTCCGACAGCCTCGACGCGGCCCAGATCAGTCACCTCAGTGGCCGCATCGACGAGCAGGCACGACGCCTGGACGTCCTGCTGTCCGACCTGCTCGACCTCGACCGACTCGCCCAGGGCGCGATCACCGCCCGGCGCCAGGACGTCGACCTCCGCACCCACGTCGACGGCATCCTGGAGGATCACCCCCTCGCCAAGGTCGAGTACGAGACGCCCCGAGCAAACGTCGACCCGTCGCAGTTCGAGCGCATCCTGTCGAACCTGCTCACGAACGCCGCGAAGTACGCGTCCACCGCCGACCTGGTCGTGCTGCGCCCCGGCCCCATGGGTGGTGTCGAGATCGTCGTGGCCGACCGCGGCCCCGGCATCCCGGACGATGAAAAGCAAGCCGTGTTCGAGCCGTTCCGGCGACTGGACGATCACCACCCCTCCCCCGGGACCGGCATCGGCCTGAGCATGGTGGCGGAGTTCGCCGCCCTGCACGGCGGACGTGCCTGGGTCGAGGATCGCGAGGGCGGCGGCACCGAGGTCCACGTCAGCCTGCCGGGTGGGGACCGCGACCTCGTGCAGGCGCCCCGGACCTAGGCTG
>CBDTZE010000317.1:0-3265 GCA_965364815.1 uncultured Nitriliruptoria bacterium
ATGGACCGCGCGCTCAAGCACCGGACCTGACTCGCGTCAGGGAACATCTGTCACTGGCAGGCGTTACTCTTGGGCAAGGCCCGACAAGGGCTGACCTTGAGAACTGCATTGCGTCGACAAACTCGCGGGACCCATGGATGCATGGGCCCGCACTCTGGTGAGACCATCACCGGGACCAGGGGCTGACTGGTCTCGACCGTGATCATCCCATGCCAGGGGAGCGTGCCGGGGAACGTCGTGCGACCCCGTTATCACCTTGCGACAAACACTAACTGCCAACTCCTACGAGAAGACGGTTCTGGCTGCCTGACAAGGCGCCAGCGATCCGCCTCTGATGTCCTCTACGAGGGCCGGATTGTCATCCAGAGGAATCATCGTGCACACCATGACCACCGGGTGTGCATGAAACATTTACGGTGGTGTGGGAGGTGGACGTCGTTTGGTCCTGGAGCGCCACCCCCGAGAAAATCTGGAGACCTACGCACGTAGAGCCCCGAGTGTCGGGGTCGCGGGACCCGGGTTCGACTCCCGGCAGCTCCACGATCCGGCCAGTGCAGGACCTCGGTCCCGCACCGTCCGACAACCGTCGACGCACATGCTTCATGTACCTCGCCCCACTTGGCCGCAAGGGTCCGGTGGGGAGGCCTCCCGAAAACCGGGGGGATCGAAAAGGATCCTTCCGACCGACGGTGGCCGCCGAGCACTGACGAACGACCCCGCCCTCACCGGCGGGGTCGCTTCGGTTTGCGCTGCGGCCAGGGCACCCGTGGCCCGGGTGGGCCGTTCGGAGCAGTCTGTCAATGGTCACTGTGCCGGTTTTGTGCACCGTTGTGCGCGCGATCGGCCACCCGGATCGTGCGCACGTCGAAAGTTGTCGACGTCACAGGCAAGATGAACGACCACGGAGGAATGCGTGACGATGGTGCTGCAAAGAACGGGCGGGTCCTCGTCGGCCCCGGTGGTCACGGCTTCACAGCTGAAGACTCCGCAGCGCGCCGTCGCCGTGAACGTCAAGGTTGCCCTGCGCAAGGTCCTTGGCCTCAACCT
This sequence comes from uncultured Nitriliruptoria bacterium, assembly GCA_965364815.1. Taxonomy (GTDB): domain Bacteria; phylum Actinomycetota; class Nitriliruptoria; order Nitriliruptorales; family Nitriliruptoraceae; genus CBDTZE01. The sequence continues at coordinate 1,048 of CBDTZE010000317.1, forward strand.
CAAGGTCGAGGGACTGACGCACCTGCCGGGTGACGGTCAGATCATCGCCCACAACCTCGTCTCTCCGCTCGACGCCTTCCTGGTCGCGTTGGCCCTCACCGAGGCCGGCCATGCCTCGCCGGTCATCCTGCTCGACTACGAGATGGCCCGCATCCCCCTGCTGACGTCGCTGCTCTCCGCGGGTGCCGTGTCCGTCGACTCCCGCGTGGGGCCGTCCGGAGACGACGACCCGTTCGGCATGGCCACCAAGGCGCTCTGGGACGGTCGGTCGGTCATCTCCGCGCCCGAGCAGGTCGTGTCGACCTCGCTCGAGGTCCTCCCCATCCGGTCCGGTCCGGTCCGCCTCTCGGTGGCGGCCAAGGCACCGCTCGTGCCGACCGCCACCTTCGGCGCCCACCGACTCATCGGCGACAACGGGCGCGTCCGCCTGGTCCGAGGCCGCGGCACGCCGATCGCCGTGACGTTCGGCAGTCCGACGCCGCCGCCCGAGGCCTCCGGCGACTTCTTGACCTCGCAGCGCATGCTCCAGTACGACCTCGAGGCGCTCCTGGCCAGGACCCTGGACGACTACGACGACCGCGAGGAGGGCGAGGCCGGTGCTGACTGGTGGCCCGCCGCCCGTGGTGGCTCTGCACCGTCGCTCATCGACACGCTCGAGGCCGTCGACGCCCCGACGCCGACCATCGAACTCTGGGCTGACGACCGCACGGTCGCGCAGACCCGCAAGGCCATGCAGTCCACGACCGTGCCGGTTGCCCCGGACGTCTTCAGTTGGACCATGGAGGACGACGACGAGGACGAAGCCGTCGTCACGCTCGACGTCCCGGAACGTGAGCCCCTGCCGGACCCCGTGCCACTGGCCGAGTGGGACATCGGCTTCGACTTCACCTACATCAAGCCGATGCCGGCCGAGGTCAACGAGACGCCCCTGGTCGACACCAGCGATCGTCTCTCCGTCGGTGTCACCGGCATGCTGGCGTTCGACCTGCCGGGCATGCCGCGCAAGGTCCTGCGCAAGACCCGGATCGAGGCCCAGCCTGACGGCAGCCTCGCCGTCATGTCGGACGACCGCGCGCTGCTCGTCGGCGTCACGGTCGAGCGTCGCCCCACCCAGACCTTGTTCCGCGGGACGCTGACGCACGAATACAACGTGACGTCCGGCGACCTCTCCATCGACGTGCCGGCCGGGACGCAGGCCACCCTGACCGCCCTGCGTGGCCAGGCGCCCGAAGTCGCCTGATCGTCAGGTGATCGGGCCCGACAGGTGGATGTCGAGGCCCTTGAGCCCGCGCTTGAGCCCGGCTTCAACGCCGCCGCGCATCAGGTTGGTCGTCGCCTTCATCGGTCCGAACGGATCGACGAACATGTTGTAGGTCACCCGGGTGCCGCCGGCCTCTGCAGCCAACTCGACCAGCTCGGCGCCGGCCTTCATGAGCGGGATCGTCGTGCTGACGAACGTGAACCCCCAACGCTGGCCCGGCTCCCAGACGATGAACTCCTCGTCGATGGTGATTGGTCCGAGTGAGACCGACCGGGTCGAGCCGATGCCGTGGGGCGCCTCGCTGGTCCAACGCGCCCCCGTGATGCCCGGGAACCACGTCGGCCAGGCCGGGGTGTCGGCCAGGGCGGCGAAGACCTCGTCCGGCTGGGCCCGCACGACCCGGGAGGCCTGGTAGCGCGTGTGTGCGGTGTCGTAGAACGCCGGCGTTGCGAGGCGAGTGGTGGCCATGCAGTGGCTCCGTCAGGTGCGGGTGGCCGCCGCGAACGCGGCGGGGATGGTCGACAGCAGGTCGTCGAGGTGCGTGCATCCTGCCTCGCCGCCGAGCACGGTGCGAGAACGCCGTCGCAGGTCGGACACGTGGGTGCCCTCCACGTCGGGGGTCTCGTTGCGCACCTCGGGGCAGGCGGTGAAGGGCAGGGACCGGGGGGTCGCCGTCGCCGACGTGACGATCCCGTCCGCGTCGAGTTCGAGTTCGAGTTCCCATTCGTGCAGCGACCGTTCGCCGCCTTCGGGGTCGCACCAGGAGTCGCGGAAGGCTGCGAGGACGCGGCGCCCACCGTTGGCCGTGGGGGCCTCGACGTCGATGCGTCGTCGTCGTCGGACCCAGCCGGGCGGCAGGTCACCGAGGTCGTGCCAGGCCTCGCGATCCGGGCCTGGAACTGCCGGGGGGCGCTTGGGCGGACGCGTCGCGCCTGCGCGCAGGGCCGCCACGAGGTC
>CBDTZE010000318.1:0-3246 GCA_965364815.1 uncultured Nitriliruptoria bacterium
CCGAGCTGTAGAACTTCAGCGCGCGGCCACCGGGGGTGGTCTCCGGCGAGCCGAACATGACGCCGATCTTCTCACGCAGCTGGTTGATGAAGATGGCGGACGTGTCGGACTTGGACAGGGAGCCGGCGATCTTGCGCAGGGCCTGCGACATGAGCCGGGCCTGCAGGCCGACGTGCGACTGGCCCATCTCTCCTTCGATCTCCGCGCGGGGCGTCAGCGCCGCGACGGAGTCGACGACCAGGACGTCGATGGCGGCGGAGCGGATCAGCATGTCCACGATCTCCAGCGCCTGCTCACCGGTGTCCGGCTGCGAGACGAGGAGTTCGTTGATGTCGACGCCCAGGGCGCGGGCGTAGGTCGGGTCCAGCGCGTGCTCCGCGTCGATGAACGCCGCGATGCCGCCGGCCCTCTGTGCCTCCGCGATGATGTGCAGCGCGACGGTGGTCTTTCCGGAGGACTCCGGACCGAAGACCTCGATCACGCGGCCGCGCGGAACGCCGCCGATGCCGAGCGCGGCGTCGAGGGCGATCGAGCCGGTGGGGATGGAGGCGTGCTTGACCGCTGCGTCGTCGCCGAGGCGCATCAACGCCCCGGTGCCGAACTGCTTCTCGATCTGGCCGAGGGCCAGGTCGAGCGCCTTGGTGCGGTCGGCCTTGGACTTCTCGGTCTTGCCCTTGGTGCTGGCTGCCATCTGCGGTGCCTTCTGTGAACGTGACGTCGGACGTCGTGATTTCGTTGTGCCATCACCGTAGGAAGTGGGTGTGACACGTCCGTCGGCAGGATCCGTGAGCTGTGGAAACCTGCCGCCAAGACCGGCCGAGAGCCAGCGTAGCCGAACGGGTGTTCGATGCAAGCAGGCGCTCCCCCAAGCGTGCCGGACTACGGTCGCCAAGCAACGCATTCCGCCCGAAAGGACACGCCAGATGGTCGACGACTCCGCGCCCCGCGAGGCACGCACAGCACCCGATCCCGCACGTGCCAGCGGCACGCGGTTCGTGTTCATCGACACCGAGGCCACGGGCCTGGACCTCTCTCGCCAGGACCTCACGGAGGTCTCCTGGGTCGTGCGCTACGAGGACGGCAGCGAAGAAGAGCGGCGCTACTTCCCGGAGCACACCCTCGACGGTGCGGACGACGATGCCCTGGCCCTGACGGCGTACCACGAGAAGATCGCCCCGCAGCCGAAGACCCCGATGAAGGTCTGGCTCACGGAGTTCCTCGAGCACGCGGAGAAGGCCGTGCTGGTCGGCGCCGTCCCGGACTTCGACTCGCGCCAACTGGCCAAGGCCTGCGAGCGCCTGCAGGTCGAGCCGACGTGGGATCACCACCTCCTCGACGTCGAGACCCTCGCCCTGCCCCTGATCGCCGACGGCCCACAGAAGCCACGCTCCCTGGCCAAGACCTGCCAGGCCCTGGGCGTCGAGCACGACAAGCACCAGGCCCACGGGGCGCTCTACGACGCCCGCCAGGCCAAGGCCGTGTTCGACCGCATCTGGGAGATGGTGGCGGAGTTGCGCACCACCAACGCCCCGCTGCCCCCGGCGGTGCCCGTGCCCGGCTCGAACGGCAACGGCAAGGGCAACGGCGGCACCAAGGCCGCACCCGAGGTCGACGACAACCTCGTCACCTGAGGCGTCGTGCTCGTCAGCTGAGGGCGACGCGGGCCAGGGGCTCGTGACGCACGGGGCCGTCGCTGAGGTGTGAACGGAACACGACGACCTCGTCCGCGGTCCAGCCGTGCGCGCCGCGGGGTCCCGCGGCCGACTGGACGGCGTCGAGTTGCGACCGGCTCACGCCCCGTCCGCGACGATCGCGTTGGCGGGCCAAGGTCAGGTGCGGGTGCAGCGCGTTGCCGTCGGCCCAGACGTGGGCGGCCGCCAGCGACCTGCGCACCGACTGTCCGAGGGCCGAGGCCGCCGCGAACGCCTCGTCGTCGACCGACAGGAACAGCAGGCCACGACCGAACCGTGACGCACCCTTGATCGTGATCTCGAACGGGGCGTGATCCACGACGGCGGCCTCGACCGCCTCCGTGACGATGTCCGCGCGGGTGTTCTCGACGTCACCGAGGAACGCCAGCGTCAGGTGCCACGTGTCCTCGGGGACCCATCGCAGGTGCTCCGAGGTCTGCTCGCGAACCGGCGCCAGCGCGGCGGCAAGGCCATCGCGCACGCTGACGGGGCAGGGCAGCGCGACGAACAGTCGCCAGGGGTCGCCGCCAGCAGGTGAGGTCATCGTCCGTCGCCTTCATTTGAGCGCCCGCCCAGCGCGACCTGCCGCAGGAGTTCCAGGGCCGAGGTGGTCATGCGTCGTTGCACGACCGTCCGCTCCCCCGGGTAGCCGCCGCTTCGGACCTCGACGCCATCGGGACCGGCGACCGCAACCACGGTGTGGCCGACGGGCTGGTCGTTCTGGGTGGCCGGGCCGGCGACGCCGGTCAGGGCAACGCCCCAGTCGACCTCGAAGCGTTCACGGACGGCCTTGGCCATCGCGATCGTGGCCTTCTCCGACACGGGACCCTCGTCGAGGGAGTCGGGGTGGACGCCGCCGACCTGCCACTTGGCGTCGGTGTCATAGAGCACCAGTCCGCCGCGCAGGACGGCAGACGCACCGGGAACCCGCGCGATGCGTGCCGCGACGGCCCCGGCGGTGGCGGACTCAGAGAAGGCGACGGTCTGCCCGCGTTCGGTGAGGACTCGCACCAGCATGGACTCCAGCGTCTCACCGTCACGCGCCCCGACGACGGGCCCCAGGGTGACCAGCGCCTCGTCGTACATCGGCTCCAACCTCGCAGCGGCGGCCTCGGCCGTGTCCGCCCGCCCCGTCAGCCGGACGTGGATCTCGCCCTTCTTGGCGAGGTAGCTGAGCTCCAGACCGTCCTCGGCCGCCATGCGCCGTTCGAGATCGGCCAGCGCCTCCCCCACGGAGGCCTCGCCCATCCCGGTGACGATGAAGCTGCGCGTGACGTTGGCGCCGGTCGAGCGGGCGGCGAGGACGGGGTGGACCTCGCCCTCGTACATGGCTTGCAGCTCCCACGGCACCCCGGGGAAGCACGCGACCCAGCAGGTGCCGCCGTCGCCTCGCTTCACGTCGATCCCGAAACCGGGGGCCGTGCCCTGCATCGGGAACGGTGACGCCCCGACCGGCAGTCGCGCCTGGCGCAGGTTGGACGGGGGCATGCGACGACCCAGCGAGGCGAAGCGCTGCACCAGCGCCTCCTCGAGGTCGGGATCCGATCGCAGCTCG
>CBDTZE010000319.1:0-3241 GCA_965364815.1 uncultured Nitriliruptoria bacterium
CGCAGCCTCGGTGGTCACCACGGCGGGTTCGGCTTCTTCAGCCAGCGCCTGTTCTTCCCGGCCTCCGGTCCGGCCTACGAGACCACGCGCTACTGCGCGTCGTCGCTGGACTGAGGGGACGTTCGATGCTGCTCGCCATCATCAGTGGCGTGGTGCTCGGGACGATGTACGGGCTCTTCGCCCTGGGCATCGTCCTCGTGTTCCGCGGCACCAAGGTCATCAACTTCGCTGCGCCGGCCCTCGGCTCGTTCGGCCTTCACATCACCTACACGCTCCACGAGGAGCAAGGCGTGACGTGGTTGGCTGCCGCGATCATCGGGGTCCTCGTCGCCGGCCTGATCGCCATGCTGTTCGAACGCTTCGTCGTTCGCCGCATGGGTGACGCCGGGACGCTCTCCGTTGCCGTGGCGACCATCGGCCTCATGCTCCTGCTGTTCTCGATCGAGCTCTACGTCTGGACGGGTGCCGGCAACACGATCGGCGGCCCCCTCGACGGCGTCGCCTTCCGCGCCGCGAACGTCAACGTCTCGCAGACGCAGGCCCTGGGCCTGGTCGTGGCCCTCGCCATGGGGCTGGGGCTCTCCCAGTTCCTCAAGCGCACCGACTTCGGCCTCGGTGTGCAGGCCGCGGCGATGGATGCCGATGCCGTCCGCCTCGTGGGCATCCGTCTCAACGACGTGAACGTCTTCGTCTGGTCGGTCGGTGCCATGCTGGCCGTCATCGCCGCGCTGTTCGCCATCCCCACGATCGGGGCGTTCGCGCCCGGCACCGTGACGGGCATCTTCTTCATTCCTGCGTTGGCCGCGGCGTTGATCGGTGGCCTCGACAACCTCAGCGGCGCCTTCGTCGGTGGGTTGGTCGTCGGACTGCTGACGGAACTGTCGGTCTACGCGTTCCTCGGCACGTCGTTCGCCGGGAGCCAGCACGTGACCGTCTTCGTCTCGATCGTCCTGGTCCTGCTGTTGGCGCCCAAGGGCGTGCTGCACCGAGTCCGGGAGTTGTCCGCAGCTCGATCGCTCGACCTCGCAACTGCAGGGGGCAAGGCATGAGCACGCACGCCATCGTCAGTGAGCCCGTCAGCGTGGCCAGGTCCGCCGGCTTGGCCGCCGTGCCTCGCTGGGCCCGTCTCTGCCTCGTCGCCCTGCTGGCTGCCGCCATCCCGGTCCTGCTCAAGGAAGCGACCTCCCTCGGGCTGGTCTGGTATCGCATCTTCGGGCTCGGGGCGGTCTACGCCATGGCCGTGCTCTCCCTGAACCTCCTCATGGGGTACGCCGGGCAGATCTCGCTGGGCCACATGGCCTTCCTCGCCGCCGGGGCGTACGCCGCGGGCCTGGTCGTCACGACCGCTGGCATGTCCTTCGTGGTCGGGTTCATCGTCGCCGGTGTCGTCGGGGCCGTCACGGCCCTGCTGGTGGGCCTGCCGGCGCTTCGGCTGCGTGGCCTGCTGTTGGCCGTCACGACCCTGGGCTTCCTGGTCGTGATGCTGGAGTCAATTCTCAAGCTGGACCTGGTCCGTTCCGGATCGGTCGGCGCCAAGCTCCCGCGCCCCGTCCTCGGGGCGCTGGACCTCTCCCACAACGCGCACTACCTGTCGTTCCTGCTGGTCCTGCTGGTCGCCTTCTGGGCGGTCGACGGCAACCTGATGAAGACCCGCCTGGGGCGGGCGTTCCAGGGTCTGCGCGAGGACGAGCAGGTCGCCGCTTCGTACGGCATCGACGTGGCCCGCACCAAGCTCACGGCCTTCGTCGTGTCGGGCGCCATGGCCGGCATCGCCGGCGCCGCCTACGGCCACCTCTTCGGCAGCGTCCAGGCCACCGACTTCCGCCTCGACCTGTCGCTCGCGATGGTGGCGTGGGTCGTGATCGGTGGGCTCGGTTCCCGCGTGGGCGTCGTCGTCTCCGGCGCCCTGTTCGCCGTCTTCCCGTTCGTCTTCAACCAGTTCGTCAACTGGATCAGCGACTCCGAGTTCGGCGACATCAACGAGATCTCCCTGATCATCGGGGCGGCGCTCTTCCTCTTCACCGTCGCGATCAACCCCAACGGCTTCGCGGGCTCCATCCGTGAGAAGCACGACGAGGAAGCCGCCAAGGCGGCCAAGGCGGCACTCAAGGCCGGGGGCGTCGAGGAGGACGACCCGACCCTCCCGTCCCTGCCGGTCCCCGCGGCGCGTCACGGTGACGTCACGCCGGGGGAGCCGATCCTCGAGGTCGGGGACATCACCGTCCGCTTCGGTGGCCTGACCGCCGTCAACGCCGCCGACATCCAGGTCAACGCCGGCGAGATCGTCGGGCTCATCGGTCCCAACGGTGCCGGCAAGACCACCTTGTTCGACGCCATCGGCGGCTTCAACCAGCCCGCCACCGGCAAGGTCTGGCTGCGAGGCCAGGACCTGACCGACCTGCCGCCGCACGAACGCGCCCTGGCCGGACTCGGACGGACCTTCCAGCGCACCGGCCTGGCGATGGCGCTCTCCGTGCGCGACAACCTGCTGCTGGCCCAGCATGCACTGGCCGACTACGACAGCCTCCAGGCCCTCGGGCACAGCCCGAAGGTTGCGATGCAGGAACGCGAACTGGTCAACCGCACGCTCGACGTCGTTGAGGCCCTTGGCTTCAGCAAGTTCCTCGACCTGCCGGTCAAGTACCTCTCCGGTGGACAGCGTCGCATCGTGGAGATCGCCTGCACGCTGGTCACCGCGCCCGATCTGCTCATGCTCGACGAGCCGACGGCCGGGATGGCCCCCGCAGCGGTCGAGAACCTCGCCGATCGCCTGCGTGAACTCCGTGACGTCCACGGCCGCACCATCCTGATCATCGAGCACCACGTGCCGCTGGTGCTCGATGTCTGTGACCGGATCTACGTGCTCGACCATGGTGACGTGATCGCCGAGGGCACGCCCGACGAGATCCTGCGCGACCCGCACGTCCTGTCCGCCTACCTCGGTGAACGGGCTGCCTCGCAGGCGGGCCTGGTCGAAGAGGGGGTGCCGGCATGACCGACTCCCTGCTCCGACTCGAGGGCATCGCCACCGGCTTCGGCGGCAACACCGTGCTGCACGGTGTCGATCTCGACGTCCCCCGCGGCGGCATCTCCGCGATCCTCGGCCTGAACGGCGCCGGCAAGTCCGTCACCATGAAGGTCGTCGCCGGGCTGCAGCCCGCCTGGGAAGGCCGCATCCTGCTGGACGGCGAGGACATCACTTCGCCCTCCGCCGAGGAACGCGTCGAGGCAGGCCTGGGCC
>CBDTZE010000320.1:0-3239 GCA_965364815.1 uncultured Nitriliruptoria bacterium
CCTGCTCGGGCGTCTGGTGCAGGCCCGTGTAGATGACCTCGCAGCCCGCATCACGCAGGGCGCGGGCGACCACCTTGGCGCCCCGGTCATGACCGTCGAGTCCGACCTTGGCGACGACGACACGGATGGCCATGGAGGAGAGCCTTGAGCTGAGGGACGCGCACGAACGGCGCTGGGGAACGATCCTGAGGATAACCGGCGCCGGTGCACCGCAGCCGTCGCCTGCGATCAGCGAACGTGGCCACCTAGCGTCGGGCCACCTCACCCGACTGGACTGACCGTGGCCGACCCTCGCCGCCCCGCCCGACAGGTGCTGGCCGCGCTGCTGACGTCCCCGGAGGAGGTCGGCGAGCCGGCTGGGCGCCCCGATCCCTTGGACTGGGCCGGGTACGACGCCTTGCGTGACGCCGCACAGGAGAAGGCTGGGACCGACGAGTCTGTCATTGTCGGCGTGGGCCCGGTCCGGGGCGCCGACGGCGCGCGTGCCGTCGTGGTCGCCTGGGAGTTCGGGTTCCTCGGAGGCTCGATGGGACAGGCCGCCGGTCAACGGATCGCCGACGCCTACGACCTCGCCCGCGAACGTCGCCTGCCGATCGTGCTCGCCACCTCCAGCGGCGGGGCGCGAATGCAGGAAGGCATGGCCTCGCTGGTGCAGATGGCGGCCACGACCGTCGCAGCCACACAGCATGCCCAGGCCGGCCTGTTCCAGGTGGCCGTCCTGCGCAACCCCACCACCGGCGGGGTGTTCGCGTCGCACGCCAACCTGGCGGACATCATCTTCGCCGAAGCGGGTGCCACGATCGGCTTCGCCGGTCCGCGCGTCGCCGAGGCATTGACCGGCGGAACGCTCCCGGACCACTCGCACACGGCTCGTGGCGCCGTCGCCGCCGGGCTGGCCGACCACCTGGTGGAGCCCGGCGGCGCCATCCCGGAGGTCGGGGCGCTGGTGTCCTGGGCCGCGGCCGTCGAGGCCGGCACCACCGTCGCGTCGCCCGGGCCCTTGGCTGCGCTGATGGCGGATCCGGTGGACGACCTCGATGCCTGGGAGGCCGTGGTCGCCTCACGCCGGCCCCAGCGTGCCCGCGCCGAGGCCTGGCTCGGGGGCATCGACGTCGTCGCCGAGCTACGCGGTGACCGCGCCGGCTCCGACGACCCGACGATCCGCGTCGCGCTGGCCCGCCTGCGCGGCGCCCCGCTCGTGGTCGTGGCACTGGACCGCGATGCGGACGAGGGCCGGGTCACGCCGGCCGGGTACCGCAAGGCCTGGCGGGGCTTCGCCCTGGCGCAGCGACTCGGCATCCCGCTGGTGACCCTGGTGGACACGGCCGGGGCGCAGGCCGATGCCGCATCCGAGGCCGGCGGCATCGCCAACCACATCGCCCGGACCTTCGCGATGCTCGTTGGCCTGGACGTGCCGACCGTGGCGCTGGTCACGGGTGAGGGCGGATCCGGCGGGGCCCTGGCCCTGGCCACCTGCGACCGACTGCTCATGCAGGAGCACGCGACCTTCTCGGTGATCGCACCCGAGGGTGCCGCGGCCATCCTGCACCGAGACGCTGGACGGGCTGCCGAGGTGGCAGCACAACTTCGCCCCGATGCACACACCCTCGCCGCGCTGGGAATCGCCGACGTCGTCGTCAGTGAGGCTGGGGATCGGATCGCCAACGGCTGGGACGCGATCGCTGCTTGCCTCGCCGAGCTCTCGACGCAGGACGCGCAGGCACGCCGTTCGGATCGGCTGGCGCGGTGGCGGTCGGCACCCTCGCGTCCATGAACGACACCCCTCCCCCCGGCCCCGACGCGACCGGCCCTGACGCAGGTGCCGGCTCCGGCGCCGACGAGGAACGCCCCGACTTCGGGCCGTCCGGCTATCTGCCTCAGCGTGCCGCCAAGCGTGCCCGCAAGATCGTGCTGCGCGCCCCGATGGGGATGCACTGGATCTGGGGCGCGGTCGCGGTGGGTGTCGGTGTCCTCATCGTTGGCGTGATCTTCCTCGTCACCGCGGGAGGGCCGCCCGGGGCGCCCTTCGTCGAGGTCGGGCCGACCTCGACGCTGACCGAGGGTTCGGGCCCCGACAGGGCCTCCGCCGGCGATCACGTGGGCGACGAGTACCTGTCGGTCAACGGTGGCCGCATCCGGCTGTTCCACCTCGACGGCGAGTCCATCGCCTGGTGTGAAGCCTCACGCCGGTACGAAGGGCCCGGCGGCGTCTGGTCACCGACGGGGCGGGGCCTGGGCGGGGCCGCCAGTCTGCCCGAGCACCCGACCGTCATCGTCGACGACCTCTTCTACTGGGACCCGTCGACGCTGCTGGACGGCCCCTTGGCCGACCCGGCCGTGGCCGATCGCGCCTGCTCCTGACGACCGCCGGCCGTCAGCCGTCAGCCGTCAGAGCTTGACGATCGGGGCGTAGGCCAGCAGGAGCTGCTTGCGCCCGGCCTCGCGGAACTCGACCGTGGCCTCGGCGGACTCACCCTGGCCACGCAGTTCGGTGACCATGCCCTCGCCGAACTTGGTGTGCAGGACCCGGTTGCCGACGCGGAACTCCTCGCCTTCGAACTCGATGACCTCGCGGTCACGGACACGCTTGGCGGGTGATCCCGGCGAGCCGGCGGAGCCGCGTTCCTCGACGAGTTCGCCCGGGACCTCGCGCAGGAACCGGGACGGGGGGTTCCACGACGAGCCGCCCCACAGGGTCCGGCGGTCCGCGTGGGTCAGGTAGAGCCGGTCCATGGCGCGCGTCATGCCGACATAGGCCAGCCGACGCTCTTCCTCGAGCTGCGCCGGGTCGTCCAACGACCGGACGTGCGGGAAGACCCCGTCCTCGAGGCCGACCAGGAAGACGACCGGGTACTCCAGCCCCTTGGCGTTGTGCAGGGTCATGAGCGTGACCTGCCCCAACTCCTCGGCACGGGGCGTGTCCGCATCGGCGTCGAGCTTGTCCTGCTCACTGACCAGCGAGATGGATTCGAGGAAGCCGCCGAGCGTGGGTTCGAACGCCCCGGTCACGTACTCCTGGGCGACGCTCTTGAGCTCGCGCAGGTTCTCCTCGCGGCCCTGTGCCTCGATCGTGTGCTCGTTGGTGAGCTCCGCCATGTAGCCGGTGCGGTCCCAGATGGCCTCGATGATGTCCGGGACCGACTTGCCGTTCACGGCCTCGGTGCGCAGCACGTCCAGCAGCCCGATGAACGACGCAACGGAGGACACGGCACGGGGGCCCAACTGGGGGATGTGCTCGG
>CBDTZE010000321.1:0-3212 GCA_965364815.1 uncultured Nitriliruptoria bacterium
CCACGCTGTGGATGGCGACGGGGCGCAACCACCCGGACGCCCTCGCGGCCGCTCCGGCCGCTGCCCGCGAGGGTGCGACGGTGCTCCTGGTCGACGGGATCGACCTCGGTCGGTCCGATGCCTCGACGGCCTGGATCAGCGCGCGACGCGGTGACCTGCGTCGGCTGGTGGTGGTCGGTGGGGCGAAGGCGGTGACGTCGGGTCAGGCCGCGAAGCTGGCGTCTCTGGCCGCCTGAGGCTCGTCAGGGCTGGGGGCCGAGCAGTTGGGTCAGGGACCGGAAGACCTCGTGGCTGATCGCCTTCGGCCCCCCCACCATGACGAATGTCGAGGGCCTCAGTGACCGGAAGACATCGGAGGTCTCCGCAGGCACGCGGTCTCGGTCGGTGAGCAGGATCGGGGCGCCGGCGCGTGCGGCCGCGGCACCTGCCGCGAGGGCGTCCGGGAAGTCTGATCCGGTGACGATCCAGATCGTCCGCGCCGTGTCGTGGCCGGTGACCGCGATGTGCCCGGCCGTGGCATGGCGGTTGTCGCCGCGCAGGCGTCGGACCTCGGGGGCGAACGTCAGCAGGTCGCGCTGCACCGAGGCAGAGATGGCGCTCTCTCCACCCAGCACGGTGATGCGTGACGGGCGCGGGCGACGGAGTTCCTCCTGGACCGCGATGGGAACCTCGTCGCGGCGCACCAGCAGGATCGGGCCACCGAGCGTGTAGGCCAGCGGGGCCGCCGCAAGGGCGTCTGCGAAGCTGCTTCCCGTCGCGACGACGACCTCGGGGCCGCGCGTGCCGTCTGCGTTGTCGTCGGGCGTGGGGAACGCTGACCGACTGATCTCCACGGCCGTGAGATACCGGTCCGTGCCTGCCAGTCGGGCGACCTCCAGGCCTCGGCCCCGGAGGGCGCCCGCAACCTGGGGGGCGATCACGGAGGTGCCGCCCAGCAGCACGACCTCGGCGACGCCCAACGCCTCGAGGGCCGCGGCGACGTCATCGCGCAGCAGGGCCGGGTCGGTCAGCAACAGCGGACCATTGCGCAACGCGGCGACGACGCCTCCGCCCAACGCATCGGCGAAGCCCGCACCGGATGCCAGGTACGCGACGTCCGCGCCCTCCGGCCACGCGTGGCGCGCGACCGCGATCGCGGTCGCGTAGCGGGAGTCCCCGGACAGTCGGACGGGCGCATCGCTGGGTGGCCAGGTGCCGTCAGCCGGAAGTTCGGTGTCGGCGCGCAGGATGCGGGTCTCCTGCCGCTCCGTCTGCAGGACGACCTGCCAGCCCCTGGCCGTCAGTACCCGCAGCCACGGCCCCTCGACCGGTTCGGCCCAGGTTGTCGGCGGGCCCAGATAGCCCCCGGCGCCACCGGCTCGGAGGTAGGCGAGGTGAATCGGCCCGTGCAGGGCGATGGCCTCCGGGGCGTCCGGGACCTGCCAGATGCCACCCCGTTGGAAGGTGGTGTAGGCCACCGTGGGGTCGGTGCCGGCGACGACTTCGGCCTCGGTCTCCGGATAGCCCAGGTCGCCAACCGGGCCGCCGGTCCGTTCCCAGGTGGCGAGGACGTCCGTCGACAGCGCCCGCGCGCCCGTGGACTCGGTCCAGGCGATGGCCCCGTGCTGGTAGTCGGTCCGTCGGCCCCCCAGTGGGGCGTTGCGTTCCGGCGTCACGACGGTGCCCAGGAACGATCCGACGAGGCCGAGGTCCTGGTAGCGGATCTCGATCCATGTGGGGTTCGGTCCGGGCAGGCAGGCGGAGCTGTGGGTGCGCGTCGCGTTGGCGGTGCGGACCGTGGTCGAGCACGACGGGTCCCACTCCCATGGTGTGGTGCAGGTCACGACACGGCACACGACCTCGGTCACTCCCGGGACCTGCTGGTTGCACTGGCCGTACCGGAAGACGTTGCAGCACACCTGCCGGTCGTCGCACTCGCCGCCGGCGCAGCTGCACTGACAGCTCGAGCCGGGCAGCCGGTTGCAGTCGATGTAGTAGCGCGCGGAGCCCTTGCAGAAGGACGAGTCGTCGACCTTCCACCACCCCGCGGCGTAGCTGCCGGGTGGGCAGGTGTTGCGGCCCTCGTTGATGGTGCAGCAGAATCCCGCCCAGCCCGACCGGCAGCTGGCCGCGTCACCGCAGACCGTCGCCAGGGCCGAGGTCGGTCGCAGGATCCAGCGCAGGGGATCGACCAGCAGCGCCGTGGCGGCCACGCTGGTCCTGGTCAGCAGGCGCCGGCGTGACAGCGGGCGCTTGGCCAGTCGCGACGTGATGGCCTCGACGGTCTGCTCGGCCAGGGTGGTCGAGCGTGCAGCAGCGGCACTCATGTCGCGGCCTCGATCGTGAGGGTCGAGAGGGCGGCGTTGACGTCCGCGACCAGTCGCGTGCGGTGCTGAGGGCCGTTGACGACGACGTAGAGGGCGAAGGCCCGTCCGGCCTCGGTCGCGAAGGCCTGGAAGCCGAGGTGGCCCGGGAGTGATCGCTGCAGCGTCTTCGCGCTGAGGTCGCCGGGGTTGAGTCGGCGTGGCACCCCGTCCTGCGCGAACAGCGCGGTGCCGACCTCGGCCGGGCCGAACTCCAGCAGGGCCACGAAGGCGTTGCCGACCCCCATCGTGCCGACCAGGTTGGTGCCGTAGTCGTCGCGATCGGCCGGCAGCGGGAAGGTCGCGAGGTGCAGGGTCGGCGGGGTGACCGGCGCGGTCCCGGTCGTCCGGCGGTGACGGATGATCGCGTCGGTGTCGACGTTGCGCCCGCGACCGATCGCCGCCTCCCAACGTCCGGGGACGGTGAGGCCAAGGCCATGGGACGACAGTTGCATCACGCCACCGCCGCGGCGAGGGCGCCCACGGCCACGAGGGCCTGCGCCGCGAGTGACACTCGCTGGGCCGGTTCGCGCCAACGCTCGACGGAACGGAACGCGTCGTGCAGCGTCGACGGCGAGGTGGCGCGGGCGAACAGCAGGACCGGCAGGGCACGGACCAGGCCGAACGTGCCACCGACGGCGATCGCCCAGCCAGGTTCGGGAGCCAGTGCGGCCGCGGCGACCATCACCCAGACGATCGCCGAGGTGATGATGGTGAGCACCCCGGCTCCCAGTTGGATGCCGAACCCGAGGCCGTAGACCCACCCGCGGTAGGTGTGCATCCAGCCGTCGTCGACCTGGCGGCGCCACGTCGGCAGCGGCAGGACACCGCGGTCTGCCAGGACTCCCAGGGCAGCCACCATGGCCAGCA
>CBDTZE010000322.1:0-3207 GCA_965364815.1 uncultured Nitriliruptoria bacterium
CGCGAGGTCGAGCGGGCCCGAGCCGCCCACATCGCCGCGTCCCGCGCCGCGAAGCAGTCCGGCCGCGCGACCGAGCAGGGCTGAACCCCGCCGCAGCGGTCACTCGGACCGGGGTGTCTGGCGCAGCTTCTTGGTCTGGCCGCGCTGCTTCTTGTCCTCGAGGCGTCGACGCTTCGCGCCCCGCGAGGGCTTGGTCCGATGCCGTTGCCGTGGCGGCTCGATCGCGTCGGTCAGCAGGTTGCGCATGCGGTCGCGCGCGGCCTCGCGGTTGCGGTGCTGTGAGCGATGCTCGTTCGACTGAAGGACCAGCACGCCGTCCTTGGTGATCCGGTTGCCCAGCGCCTCGCGGATACGCCCCTTGAGCACCTCGTCGAGCGCCGTCGTTCCCTCGAGGTCGAAGCGCAACTCCACCTTGCTGTCGGTGGTGTTGACGTGCTGTCCCCCGGGGCCCGAGGAGCGCGCGACGCGGATCTCGAGATCGGCGGCAGGGATCGTCAACCGCCGGTTCAGGCGAAGGTCGTCCATCGAGGCTGCCGGTCCGTGTCGAGGCCACGTTCGTCGCGGCGGGTGCACAAGGGGTACCCGTCCGAACGGAGGGGCAACCGCGAGCGGGCACGCTCCGAACCATCACCAGTCCCCCGCGAGCCGCCACCCACCCAGGAGTCAACGATGGCTGACGTCGTTCTCCTGCTGCCCGGCTGGGGCACCTCACCAAGCCGTTTCGAGCGCATCCGCCTGCACCTGGACCGGGCCGGGATCGCCACGGTCGACCACCTCGTGCACCCCGACGCCCTGCTGGCGACGCTGGCCCGGCGTGCGAGGCAACGTGCATCCCAGCTTGCCGACGAGGGTCATGACGTCCACCTCGTCGGCCACTCCCTGGGTGGCCTCGTCGCCGCCTGGGCAGCGACCGACGACCTCGGCCCCCCGATCGCCTCGGTGACCACCCTCAACGCCCCGTGGCGCGGCACCTGGCTGGCCTGGACCGGAACGGGGCCGCTGGCTGCGCAGCTGCGGTACCGGTCGTCGGACATCACCTGCCTGCGCCGTCGCCTCCTGGCACACCTCGACGAACCCTGCGGGCCACGGTGGCTGGTCGCGGCCACCCTGCTGGACCTCGGGACGCCGCCGACCACGGCCCTGCGCCCGGGCGTGAGCGCGCCACGTCTGCAGACACGCCTGCTGCCCAACGCCGGCCACAGCACCTCGCTGCTTCGCGAGTCCACGGCGACCCTCGTCGCTGCACACGTCAGCAGTGCGACGAGCCAGCGGCCCGCCCGCCGTGCGGCCTGAAACGACGAACGCGCCGGGCCCTTGGGCCTGACGCGTCGTACGGGTGCTGCTGTGGTGGAGGAGAAGGGATTTGAACCCTCGACTTCTTCGATGCGACCGAAGCGCTCTGCCGGGCTGAGCTACTCCCCCGTGGGGCTGCGCAGAGTAGCGCGGAGCCACCACGCCAATTGCCGCCGGGCGCACGGACGGCAGCCACCACCAGCACGGCAAGACCCGGCCCGGTCGGTCAGCCGACGACGGCGTGGCGCTGCTCACGCTCGTACTGAACGGGCACCCGGCGATGGTCCCCCAGTCGGACCAGTTCCCGGCGTGCCTTGGCGCGCACCGCGATGTTCCTGAGCGCCGCGACGAAGGCGATCAACGCGGCGTCCGCCACTGCGGCGAAGGCCCAGAAGACGCCACCGGCAAGCAGGGCGATCGTGGTCGTCAGCGCAGCAGCGAACACCAGGCCACGCAGCGACTTGCGGCGACGCTCGCGCGCGAGGTCCTCACCACGAGGCGGTGCGACGATGCGTGCCGCGTTGGCCGGGACCATCACGCGCCGCAGGTCCGGGGTCGCACGCGGGGCGTTGCCGGGACTCGAGCCCAGCACCTGCATCGTCCGGGCGAAGCCGCCCATGGAGTGATGCAGGCTGCCGCGGTGGTTCCGGATGGCCGACGGGAGCAGCACCACGCACCACAGGAGGGCGAGGAAGAGCAACAGGGCAAGGTTCATGCCGCTGGCCTTCCGTGACGGGGCTTGCTCCCCGGTGGAGCATCGCGTGCCGGCGA
The DNA here is from genome assembly GCA_965364815.1 of uncultured Nitriliruptoria bacterium. GTDB lineage: Bacteria > Actinomycetota > Nitriliruptoria > Nitriliruptorales > Nitriliruptoraceae > CBDTZE01. The sequence continues at coordinate 2,065 of CBDTZE010000322.1, forward strand.
CGGTAATGACCGGCACACGGTGCGCGAAGCATCCGGCGCACACCACATCGGCCACACTGGCAACAACAACCACATTTGGGAGCGTCAGCTCTCGCCGCGCAACCAGTCGCCAGAACGGCCGCCACGCTTCTCCAGCAGGCGAAGCTCGCCGATCTCGACGTCGCGCTGCACGGCCTTGGTGAGGTCGTACAGGGTCAACGCGGCGACGGACGCGGCGGTCATGGCCTCCATCTCGACACCGGTCCGGTCGAACGCAACGGCGCGGGCCCGGATCGTCGCGGTGCCCTGCTCGACGTCCACCGTCACCTCGACGTCCACCTCCGTCAATCGGACGGGGTGGCACAACGGGATCAGCTCTGCGGTTCGCTTCGCCGCCTGGATCCCGGCCAGCCGCACCACCGGCAGGGCGTCACCCTTGGGCAGGCCGCCCCGTGCGAGCAGCCCGGCCGTCGACGGCGACATCGTGACGATGCAGCCCGCGACGGCAACGCGATGGGTCTCGGGCTTCCCGGCCACGTCGACCATGCGCGCCCGGCCCGACGCGTCGAGGTGGGTGAGTTCGCCGCCCGGCGGTGGCCCGGCGCTCACCAGTCGACCAGCAGGTGCACGGCGACGCGGTCGCCGGCCTCGAGTTGCGTCACGTGGGCGGGGATCTCCGCGAGGCCGTCCGCCCGGACGAGCCCGGCGAGTTGGTGCGACCCCTGGCCGGCGACCGGAGTCGCCTGCCACTGGCGGTCCTCACGCTGCAGCGAGACCCGGACGTAGGCGCGCTTGTTCTTCGGGGCGCTGACCGGCTGGCTCAGGATGGCCCGGACCACGGGGCGGCCACGGTCACGGCGGCCCTGGAGTTGGCGGATCACCGGGCGGGCGAAGACCTCGAAGCTGACGAAGGCCGACACGGGGTTGCCCGGCAGGGCAAGCACCGGCACACCCTTGACGATGCCGAAGGCCTGGGGCATGCCCGGCTTCATCGCGACCTTGCGAGCGTGGACCTCGCCGAGCGAGGCGATCACGTCACGGAGGTGGTCATGCCGGCCGGCACTGACCCCGCCGGCGGAGATGAACAGGTCTGCGTGGCCGAGGTTGGTGTCGAACGCGTCGATCAGGTCGCGGCGGGTGTCGGCGATGCGCCCTGTCAGGAAC
>CBDTZE010000323.1:0-3199 GCA_965364815.1 uncultured Nitriliruptoria bacterium
ACCTCGTCACGCATGGTTCGACTGGTGATGCGGTCCTTCTTCCGCGGCAAGGTCGGCGTCCCCGCCCGGGGGATGGGTGCACTGCCAGAAGCGTTGGCCGCCGGCCTGGCCCCGGGGACCGTGCGCCTCGGGGCGTCCGTCGCGAGCGTGGCGCCACGCAGGGTCCGTCTCGTCGACGGCGAGGAGTTGGGCGCCGACGAGGTGGTCGTGGCCACCGAAGGTCCTGCCGCGGAGTCGCTGACCGGGCGGGACCTCGGCGTGGCGCCAGGTCGAGGCACGACCACGGTCTGGTTCTCCGCCCCGCGGCCGCCCGAGCCCGGCCCGTGGCTGACGCTCGACGGCGAGCGAAGCGGCCCGGTCAACCTCGTCGCCCCGATGTCGAACGTCGCCCCGGGGTACGCCCCGGTCGGCCGCGCCCTCGTCGGTGCCTCGACGATCGGGCGTGAGGGAGACGGCGTCGTCGCGGCAGCCACCAGCCAACTCCGGGACTGGTACGGCGCCGAGGTCGATGCCTGGGAGGTCCTGCGTGTCGACGACATCGCCTGGGCCCAGCCTCGCCAGCAGCCCGGCGACCTCGCCACGCTGGCACGCCCGGTGCGCCTGGACGAGGGCCTGTGGGTCTGTGGCGACCATCGCGACACCGCATCCCTGCAGGGCGCGCTGGTGTCGGGGCGGCGCACGGCCCGGGAGTTGCTCGCGCCGTCTGCGTGACCTCGCTGTGACCACCTTGCGCCGAAACCGCCACATCGGACAGTTCAGGCGCACCTCTGCGACAAGGAGCGCACGGCCGGGGGCCGCACGTCCCACCCCGTAAGTAGGGTCGTGGTGCGGCTGGGGCGAGGGCGCTCCTGGCGGCGGGAAGCATGTCTCGAATGCCCGACCCGGGTCGAGTTGATCGGCGGGGGTCGTGGCTGCGCCCATGGACACGAAGGGATGTTCGATGGATCGACTCGAGGAGATCCGCGCGGAGCTCGGATCGCTGCAGGAGGAGCTCAAGGAGCTCGAGAGCGACGACTTCATGGAGCGGGCACGAGTACGGGAGCGTCAGCGCGAGTTGCGCGCCGAAGCCTCCGCACTACGCGCTGGAGAGGTAGCAACGGCCTGACCGGCCTGGCACCGAGAATCGGATCGACCCCCGCCAATGGCGGGGGTCGCCCGCTTTGGCGCCCCAGAGGTCGTTCGTCGGTGGCGGTGGGCTACCGTCGGTCGCCGACGCTCGCATACAGGGGAGTACACGATGCGCCGCCAGTTCGCCGTGCTCGGGGCCGTGGCCCTGATGCTGTCCGCCTGCACCTCCGACGACGAGGCCGCCACGCCGGACGCGACGTCGTCGACGGCATCGGACGACACCTCGGAGGCTGCCTCGCCAGAACCGAGCGCCAGCTTCACGCCACGTCCGGCCGTCACGCCGAGGCTGCCGGACGGCTTCGAGCCGCCGTCCGCGTCCGGTGATGCCGACGCAGACCCGGACCCCGACGCCACGGAGACGGAGACGGACGACGCGTCCGCCGATGCCGGGCCGTCCAGTGCACCGCTGGGCTCGTTCGCCACCTCGTCGGTCGCGGCCAGCCAGTCCTCCCCGTTCGCGGCCCTGGCCGAGCCCGTCACGCGCCCCAAGAACGTCGACCCGACGGCCTCCTGCCAGGTCAACGCCGCTGCCGGTGAGACCATCACCGCCTGCGAGAGCGGGTTCGTCTCCAGCCGCAGCGACCAGGCCTTCGCCGTGGTCGTCGCCCGCGACGATGCCTCCGGTGCGGTCAGCACGCGCCTCTTCGGCGACGCAGGTGGCGGCAACATGGTCGCCGCTGCCGGCGTCGACACGGGTGCGTCCTCGCTCGATGCGACGCACTGGTCGCGGGGTGACGAACTCATCGCGTTCGTCCTCGGCGGCAAGCAGTACGTGGCCGGATGGGATGCCGGCGCCGCGCCCAAGGTCGTTGCCAGCTTCGACGGTGGTGCCGACCTCTCCCTCGTCGCGGGTCGGATGGTCGAGCGCAGCGAGGGCGCCGTGCGCGTCTTCGCCCCGTCCACGTCCGGTTCGGCAGGCACGCAGGTCACCACCAGCGCCGGCGACCCGGCTCCGATCGACGTCAGCCTGCAGGTCTACGACAAGTGGATTGCCGGCGACTGGGCGGGCATGTCCGGCCTGGCCACCGACTCGGTGATCGCCGCCCTGCGCTCCGCCCACACCACGACGGATCTCTTCGTGTTGCAGGGCACCGACTGTGCGCGCGACGGTGAACAGGCGGTCTGTACCTTCGACTCCAACGGAGACCGGACCACCTGGCGCCTCGAACGTCGAGACGGCAAGGTCCAGGTCGTCGACCTGAAGTGACAGCACCAGCCGAACAGGGCAACGCATGACCGTCGGGGGACGTCGACTGGCACTGGCCGTCCTGGCCGTGGCCCTCGTGCTGGCAGGAACCGTCACGTGGTTGCTCCGGACCGGGAAGGCCGACCTCAGCGCGTCGGCCAGCCCGCCGGACGTGGCCGCGGTCGCTTCCCCGGCAGCGCAGTCACCGATCACGGCAACGCCTGAGCCGGCAGTGTCCGGCTCGCCCCTTCCCTCCGCGTCCCCGACGCCCACGCCCACGCCATCGCCGACTCCCTCGCCCTCGCCGACGCCGGAGAAGACCGCCGACCCCCTGGTGCAGGCCGCCCAGGTCCGGCTGACGGACCTGCGGTACTACGTCGGGGCGATCGACGGCTTCGCCGGTGGCAGCACACGCTCGGCGGTCATGGCCTTCCAGAAGGTCCAGGGGCTCTCGGTCGACGGCGTCCTCGGGCCCGCCACGCTGGGGGCGCTCGACGCCCCGGCTGCCCCGACGTTGCGCGGCGCGGCGCCCGACCGCATCGAGGTCGACCTCACCCGCCAGGTCCTGCACCTGGTGCGCGGCGGCGAGCGGATCCGCACGGTCCCGGTCAGTTCCGGGAACGGGGCGATCTACGACACGAAGAACGGCAACAAGGCCTCGGCGCTGACCCCGGTCGGCAACTACACGATCGAACGCCAGATCCGGGGCGTGCGCGAGGCCTCCCTCGGCACCCTCTACGACCCCAAGTACTACTACCGCGGTTGGGCCATCCACGGGTCCAACAGCGTGCCGGCGACCGAGGCCTCCCACGGCTGCATCCGCGTGACGCGAGCCGACATGATCTGGCTCTTCGACCGCATGCCCGTCGGGATGCCGATCAGCCT
>CBDTZE010000324.1:0-3195 GCA_965364815.1 uncultured Nitriliruptoria bacterium
CGTCGGGGTCCGCGGGTTCGCCTTCCTCGCACGGGCGGCCGCTGCCATCCCAGGACTGGACCACGAAGTTCTCGTAGACCGCGACGTCGGAGTGGAAGCCGCCGCAGGTGACGGTGCGCAGGACCACGGGGGCCGTGGGATCCGTGATGTCGATGATCGAAAGTCCCGGCACGCCCGTGCCACCCATCACGACGATGTCCAGCCGACGGTCGACGACCTGCCCGTCCAACAACTGACGGCCGTCACGACGTTGGAACTGCATGTCGCTGGTGGCCCCGACCGGGACGTGGGCGACGAACTCGACGTTGTCGCTCTGGCGCGTGATGTCCACGACCGACGCGTCGGTGTGGACCGGGACGTCCTGGGCCGCGAGGTTGTCGTACCGACCGTCCCAGAAGTCCGAGCCGGGCGGGTGGGCCAGCGCTGAGCCCTGGAACCCGATCGCCGCCAGGGTGGCGATGGCGGTCGTGGTGACGGCGAAGGTCGAGGAGAAGCGGCTGCGCATGCGGATGTGGATCCCGTCCGGTGTACTTGACGCGTTCCACACCGGACGCCGGGCTTCCTGCCGGTCACCTGCCTCGATGCGCCGGGTGGACGCCGTCACAGCGTCGACAGGTGGCCGTGTAACCCGTCGGAGAGACCTGCACGTCCAAGGACCGGCCACACCGCGTGCACCAGCGTGGCGGGTCGAGCACCAGTCGCTGCTCGCAGCCCGTGTGCACGGGTTCGGCCCCCGCGGCTTCCCGCCCGCAGGCGGGGCAGAAGACCGTCACGCTCAGAGGACGTCCTGCAGGGCACGGACCGGAACGTCCAGGTCGGCCAGCATCTTGAGGTCGTCCTGCGGCGTCTGTCCCAGCGTCGTCAGGTAGTTGCCGACGATCAGGCCGTTGATGCCGCCGAGGATCCCGGCGGACTGGACGTCCTTGAGTGCAACCTCCCGGCCACCGGCCAAGCGGAGCAACGTCCATGGCAGCACCAGGCGGAAGAGCGCCACGGCACGCAGCGCCTCACGTGGGGCCAGCACCTCGGCGTCGGCCAGCGGCGTGCCGGGGCGTGGGTTCAGGAAGTTGAGCGGTGTCTCGGTCGGCCGGAACGATGCGAGTTCGAGGGCCAGTTCCGCGCGTTGGGTCGGGGTCTCGCCCATCCCGACGATGCCGCCGGAACAGACCTCCATGTCGTGGGTGCGCACAAGGTCCAGGGTCTCCCAACGCTCCTCCCAGGTGTGGGTCTCCACGATGGTGGGGAAGAACGAACGAGCCGACTCGAGGTTGTGGTTGTACTTGACGACGCCGGCCTCGGCGAGGGCGCTGGCCTGCTCCGCCGTCAGGATCCCGGCACTGACCGCGACGGACATCTTCGTGCGCTCGCGCACGATCGCGGTGAGGTCGAGGATGTTGCGCATCAACCTCGCGTCGGGGCCGCGGACGGCGTAGACGATGCAGAACTCGGAGGCGCCGACGTCCTGGGCCTCCTGGGCCGCCTTGAGGACCTCGGTCGGTGTCAGCAGCGGCTGCGGCCGGACACCGGTCTCGAAGACCGAGGACTGCGAGCAGAAGGCGCAGTCCTCCGGGCAGCCACCGGTCTTGCCGGAGACGATGGACTCCAGCGAGACCTCGTCGCTGGTCCAGGCGACGCGGACGCGATGGGCGAGGTCCAGCAAGCCGTCGAGGACCGTGCCCTCACCGAGCGGAGCGTCGATGTCGACGTCGGCGATCGCGTAGGCGTGCTCCGGGAGCACCTCGACGCGCTGGTCGAGCAGGCGGGCCTCGACCTCGGCGAGCAGTCGGGACGGATCGGCGACAAGGACGGCAACGGCCTCGTCGTCACGGGGCGGGGCGCTGCGCAGGGCGTCGGACACGATCACTCGAGCGTGGGGGGCGTCGGAGCTGCGAGGCTAGACCGGCATCCAGGTGCCGCCGAGCCCGGGCCCAACCCAGGACGCGACGGTCTCGAGGTCAGGCAACGGCTTCGTCGTGTCCAGCCGCGGAATGACGCCGACGACCATCCCGTCCGTCAGTTCCTGGAGTTCCTCGACGTTCGTCGCATGGGCGAGGTCCTGCTCCTCGGGCATGCCGCAGATGACGACACCGAGCACCGGGATGCCACGGCTCTCGGCGGCCTCCAGGGTGAGCAGGGTGTGATTCAGCGTGCCGAGTCCGGCGCGCGCGACGATGACCATCGGCAGATGCAGGTCGAGCGCGAGGTCGGCGATCGTGGTGCCGTCCGTGCCGAGGTGGACCAGCAGTCCGCCGGCTCCCTCGACGACCAGGGCCTTGCCCTCGTGGACTGCGGCAGCAGTCCGGACGACGCCGGCCAGTTGGCCTCGTTCCAGGGCCTGTCCGTCACGTCGAGCGGCCATCGACGGAGCCAAGGACTCCTCGAAGACCGTGCCGACCACGGTGGGTACATCGGCCAACAGGGCCACAAGGGCTGCGTCGTCGTCGCCGTCTGCGGCACCGGACTGCACCGGCTTGACATAGATCGCGTCGAGCAGTCGGCAGAGCATGGCGGACGCCACGGTCTTGCCGACGCCCGTGTCCGTGCCCGTCACGACCAGGCCGCGGACCTGACCGGGGAACGGAGTTGGCTCGGTGGACATGATGCCTCGTGAGGGGGAGGGGTCAGTCGGTGGCTGCGTGGAGGGCTTCGTCGATCGCCTCCACGGCGAGTTCGACGTCCGAGCGAGTGTGGGTTGCCATGGTCGTCACGCGCAATCGAGCGGTGCCCGGTGCCACGGAGGGCGGACGAATGGCCACCGCCAGGACGTCCCTGGAGAGCAGGTGCTCCATCGCTGCCATGGCGGCCTCGTTGCTCCCGACGATCAATGGGAGGATGCAGGCGTCGACGTAGGGGACCGTGTGGCCCCGGCGCCGCAGGCCCGCGGCAATCATCCCAGCGTTCGTGATGGCGGCCGTGGCGCGTTCGGGCTCGGCGCGGACGATCTCGATGGCGCGGCGTGCGGCCGCGACCGTCGGGGCGGGCGGGGCGGTGTCGAAGATGAACGGGCGGGCCCGGTTGCGTATCCACTCGGCCAGGCGCGTCGACGTGACGATCGCACCGCCGGCGGCGCCGAGCGCCTTGGACAGCGTCACGACGATGGCATCGACGCGGTCCTCGCAGCCCAGTGCAGCGGCGGTGCCGCGACCGTCAGGCCCTAGCACGCCGGAGCCGTGGGCGTCGTCGACGACGACCGCC
>CBDTZE010000325.1:0-3181 GCA_965364815.1 uncultured Nitriliruptoria bacterium
CGGCACTCGGATCGGTGGATGACGTGGTCAGCCTGATCGTCACGTTCTCGGCGTTCAGCAGGGTCTGGATGGTCTGGGCCATGCGTGCGCAGGCGGCGTGGACGCCGGCGGCGATGCCGGACGTCAGCACGAGGTGCACGCCCTGCATGGTTGCCGTTGCCCGTTCGGCGCGGGCCGCTTCCGTCCGAGCTCGTTCGGCCTCCTCGTCGGCCAGGGCACGCCCGGCCGAGGCAGCCCGGGTCAACGCGCCGCCGACCACGGCAGCAGAGAGGGCAAGCAGCGCGACCACGATCGCGTCGTCGGGATCGAGGCCCCACCCGTTCACGCGACGTGTGAACTGGTCTGTCGCAAGCAAGGCCACGATGAGGATGCCCGTGCCGGCGATGGCACCGCGCATGGCGAACCGGGCCGCCACCAGCACCGGAAAGAGCAGGATGGGGCTGAGATCGAGCTGTCCGTTGTCCGAGACGTGCAGGACGGGCTGGATCAGCAGGAAGAAGCCGTCCGCCGCGACGGCCATCCGTCGGACGTTGGCGATGCGCTCTGGCGAGGGTGCGCCCCGCAACAGCAGGATGGTGGCGACGCCCACCAGCGCGTAGATCGCCCAACCGGGCGTCTCGATCCACCACTCCCACGGGAGGTGGGTCGCCTTCTCCGTCGCAACGAGGATGAAGGCGGCCGTGCCCACGACGGCGCGCAGGATGCCGAGGCTGTGCTCGACGCGTCGCCGAAAGTCCAACTCGTGGTTGCGACTGCTCATGGTCTCCTCGGACGGCCGTCCAACGGGGGTTGGCGGACCGATCGATCGATCGTGCCCTGTGGGCCGACCTCGTGTCGCCGAAATGAGCAGGGGTGCGCCCCGTCGTGCGCCCCGCCCGGACGCGGATCCGGCTCCTTTCTGCTCGTTTCGGACAAGCGGTCGACAGCGGCCGTCGAGGGCGGCATGCTGATCGTGACGCATGAGCCGGGCCGCCCGGGGATGGCGCATGCGGGAAAGCTTGACTCGACACGGCCCGTGCCGACGTGGACACGGTGCTGAGAACGGAAGTCGTCGTGCCAGATGTGGAGCAGGACTCGATGGTTCTCGACGAGCGCCTGCGGGCCGTGGAGCATCTTGCTGGCGTCGGCTTTTGGGAGTGGCGGATCCCGGAGGACGTCACGATGTGGTCGGACTCCCTGTTTCGCATCTTCGGGTTCGAGCCGGGGAAGTTCGGGCCCTCGTACCAGGCCTGGCTTGATCTCATCCACGACGAGGATCGTGAGGAGGTCGAACGACTGGTCAACGTGGCCTTCGCGGAGGGGTCGTCCTACGCCTTCGACCATCGCATCGTCTGGCCCGACGGCGAGGTGCGACTCCTGCACTGTCGCGGACAGGTGTACTCGAACGACGATGGCGCCCCGGTGCGGATCGCCGGCATCTCCGAGGACGTCACTCGCAGGCGAGCAGTCGAGGCCAACGAACGTCGCTTCGTGGCCGACGCGGCCCACGAACTGCGAACGCCGGTTGCCGGCATCGAGGCCGCGGGTCAGGTGATCGGCCGTGCCCAGACCGACGAGCACCGGAAGGCGGGCCTGGCCGCGCTGGAACGCCAGGTTCGACGCCTGAGCCAGCTGACCACGTCCTTGCTCAACTTCGAATCCGTTCACCCCAGCGGCCAGGTCGGGCTGGTGCTCACGCGTGCCCAACTCAAGGCATCGGTCGAACGGTCGGTCAGCGCGACGCCCGTCGGTGAGGGTCGGTCGGCGACCGTTGAGGTCGACCCCGGCATCCACGTCCGGGTCGACACGGACCACCTTGACCGCGTCCTGGTCATCCTGCTCGACAATGCTCGGCGCTACGGCGGTCCGAACGTGCTCGTCCGGGCCCGCAGCGTGGACTCGGTGCACGTTGCCGTCGACGTGATCGACGACGGCCCCGGGGTGGCGCAGGAGGTGCGGGCCGACCTCTTCGAAGCATTCAGTCGGGGACGCCACGCCGAACAGGAAGGCTCCGGCCTGGGGTTGGCGATCGCCCGCCGCCTGGTCGAGGGGCTCGGCGGTCGCCTGACACACCAGGCCGTGGACGCCGGTGGCGCGCAGTTCACCCTGACCCTCGAGGTCGGATGATGGCGCGAATCCTGGTGGTCGAGGACGAACCCGACATCCGTGAGATGGTCGCGTTCCTCCTGGAGATGGAGGGCCACGTCGTGGCGCAGGTCGCCACCGGCGAGGAGGCGATCCTGGCGATCGCCGACGCCGACGTCGTCCTCCTCGACATCCGACTGCCGGGGATGAGTGGCCTGGACGTCGTCGCGACGCTTGGGCCCGTTGACCGCCGTCGCGTCCTGTTCATGTCGGCGCACCAGGACATGGACCAGGACGACATCGCGGCTCGGCTCGGCTGCGCCGGATTCCTGGTCAAGCCCTTCGAGTTCGACGACCTGTTCGCCCGCGTCACCGAACTTGCCGCGACCTGATCAGCGCGAGGCCAACGCGCGGGCCCGTTCGAAGACGGCGTCCAGCATCGGCTCGGTCAGCCGCCCGGTGAACGTGTTGTGCTGGGAGACGTGATAGCTCGCCAGCAGGGTGCCGCCGCCGGGAGCCTCGACCTCGGCGCCATGTGCGAACTTGGGGCGAGGCGTCGTGCCGCCCAGCACGTCCCACGCCTGGCGGAAACCGAATGCCCCCAGCGCGACGACCACGCGAACGTCGAGGGCCGCCAGTTCCCGGTCGAGGAAGCGGGTGCAGCACTCGTCGCGTTCCGCTGGCGTGGGCTTGTTCGCGGGCGGGGCGCACTTGACCGGCGAGGTGACCCAGATCCCACGCAGCTTGAGTCCGTCATCAGATCCGACGGACTCTGCTTGGTTCGCGAACCCGGTGCGATGCAGGGAGGCGAACAGGAAGTCCCCGGAACGGTCGCCGGTGAACATGCGTCCCGTTCGGTTGGCCCCGTGAGCGGCGGGTGCGAGCCCCATGACGAGGACCTTCGCTGCCGGGTCGCCGAACCCGGGCACGCCGCGGCCCCAGTACTCCTCGTCGGCGAACGAGGCTCGCTTCGTCTCCGCAACTTCTTCGCGCCACTGCACCAGTCGTGGACAGGCGCGGCAGTCGGCGACCTCGCCAGCCAGGTCGGCCAGCAGACGGCGGCGCTGGGTCACACGGGTCACGGACTCCCCGGGGGTTGGGAGCCCGTGACCGTAGG
>CBDTZE010000326.1:0-3169 GCA_965364815.1 uncultured Nitriliruptoria bacterium
ACGACGAGTTCTGCGGGTCCGAAGCCTGCGGCGTCTGGTCGAAGTCGTTCTGGTTCTTGTCACTGTCGTCGACACCGGCGCCGTTGCGGAAGTACGACTCGTCATTGGACGCGGTGGTGAGATCGAAGCCCTTGTTCTCGCGGCAGTCGTCGCTGCCACCCTTGTCACCGAAGCCGTCGATCGGGACGCCGGCGGCGTCGATGATGCGCGCCCCGCCGCTGTCGCTGATCCCCGTGCTGTACGTGGCGTCCGGCGTCACCGAACCGGTGAAGCCGTTGTTGGCGAACAGGAAGAACTGGCCGGCCGCGAGGATGGTGTTGGCGGGGACCACGACGCGGTTGGACGCGGCGCCACTGCTGGCCGCGCAACCCTGCAGGGCCCAGCCAGAGATGTCGACGCCGTCGGTCCCGGTGTTCAGGACCTCGACGAACTCGTCGCTGGCGCCACCGGCCCCGCGGAAGCGGAGTTCGGAGATGTTGACGTCGAGCGGGTCACCGCCGGTGCCACCGCCGGGCGGGGGCGGCGGAGGCGGCGGGGGCGTGCCGCCACCGGTGCCGTCATCCACGTGCGAGGCGTAGGAACGAGTCGCCGTGTCGTAGGTGACGTCGTACCCGGCGCCGCCGGACGTGGTCACCAGGTGGATGTCGCCGTCGTTGTTGAACGCCCCGCCGATCGTCCCGACCGAGGAGTCACACGGGTTGTTGGTCATGAAGATGTCGGACCCGACACCGTCGTCGGTGACGACGCTGTTGAGTTCGGTGATGACGTTCGCCGCGGGGTGGCCGTAGGTGTTGTTGCCACAGCTGATGACGGCGGTCTCGGGTGCCAGCACCGTGGTGTAGGTGTTCGACGTTGAGTGCGACGAACCGTGGTGGTTCACGCGCATCGTCTCGACGTCCCCGAACAGTGGGGCCAGCGGGGTCTCGACGTCGTTGTACGAGTAGCCGTAGGAGCTGGTGGAGTACTCACCGTCGGTGTCACCGGCGGTCGCGTACTCGTAGTCGCCGTAGACGAACTTCATGGCGACCGAGTAGTCGTTCTCTGACGGCGGGGTCGGGTCGTTGACGTGGTCACCGGAGACCGGGGTGACGCCGTCGGCCTGCATGACGCCCTTGGCGTTGGCCTGCAGGACCTCGGCGGTGACGCCCGGCCCGAGGTCGAACGACGGCCACTGGGACAGGTCGTTGGAGAGCGTGAGCACCTTGCCGTCGATGTTGGTCCGGTCGGCCTGGCCCGAGGGCCCGTAGAGCCAGCAGATCCAGCGGCGACCGGTCGAGCTCATCGTGCCGGCGTTCGTGTAGACGACGTCCGCGGACGGCGAGGCGTTGGTTCCGACCTCGCAGGTTCCGTTGCCGTCGGAGTCGGCGAAGTAGCCGCCGTCGCGTGTGACGAGCTGACCGACGGTGAAGTTCTCACCCGCGGGGTCCAACAACTCGTAGATGCCGTTGCCGTACGACGTCGTGTCGCTGGGGTTGCCGGCGTACCCGATGTGGTCGAGGTGCAGGTGCGACCCCATCACGTAGTCGAGGTGGACCGAGCCCGTCACGTCGCAGATCGTGCGGATGGCGCTTGCGACGCGCTGCGCGTTGGTGCCGCTGGTGCGGTTCCAGACGTTCTCGCCGAGGTCGACCAGCATGGTCTTGCCGGTGGGCCCGACGACCAACTGGGCGTCGCCCTGTTCGACATCGAAGAAGTAGACGTTCAGCTCCCCCGGCGTCCAGGTCCCGCTGCCCTGGCAGGACGTGCCCGCGGCCGCAGCCGGGGCCGCCGGCAGGGCGGTCGCGACGAAGGTGGTCGACAACAGCAGCGAAGTCGAGACGGACGCGAGACGCTGGCGGATGGTGCGCTTCATGCACTTGACTCCGGGCCGAAACGGTGCGTGCCCCCGCACACGCGTTCTGGTCACAGGTGACCATACGGTCAATGGCCCGCACTGCCCGGCAACCGAAGCGGACATTCCGGCCACCGCACGGCAAACCGGCGGCACCCCCGGCCGGAGCCGGGGGTGCCGAGGATCAGCCTGCGAGGGGAGTCAGGCGATCGGGGTGAAGGCTTCGGTGCCCAGCGCCAGGTCCACGTCGAAGTTCGTGTGGGCCTCCATCCAGGCAAGTGCCGAGGCGATGTCGGAGATGTTGTTGGACGCGGCCAGCGGGGCGAGCGCGAGCGTTGAGGTCACACCGAGGGCGCGACCCTGCGCATCCAGGAACGCTGACCCGGAGTCGCCGGGGACACCCGGCGAGACGGTGTAGACCGGGTGCGACCAGCCGTTGCCCTGCGTCCCGAGGGACACGCCGACCTTCGGCGACAGCGGCGTCAGGCCGAAGCGCAGGCCGGAGTTCCCGTAGGAGTAGACCTTGGCGCCCGCCGAGGCTCCGGCCGTGTTGAGCCCGGTCGGACCGCCGTGGAACGGGATCGACGGGTTGACGGTTCCGGCGTCCTGCGAGGCCACGCGGATGAGCGCGAAGTCGTTGTAGGCGCAGGCGTTGGGGTCGGTCTCGCCGGCCTCCTGCATCGCGATCCAGGAGTTGTAGACCATCTCGCCGTCCGCCGTGCCGCCGACGTCGACCTTGGTCCCCAGCGGGAGGGACTGAGCGAGGCAGCCGTTCGTCTCCGTCGCTGCGCCGGTCGCGGAGCAGTGGGCGGCCTGGCCGATGTAGGTGATGGACGGGTCCGCAGCGTCGGTGAACACGAAGTTCGCCGTGCACTGGCCCGAGCCAGCGGTGAAGGTCTGGTTGCCCGGCCGGATCGCGGCGCTGGAGGCCGGCGCCCAGTTGGACGCGATCGACGAGCCGGCAGACACGGCGATCATGCCGAGGGCGGCGAGTGAGACCCCGAGCGTGCGGCGAAGGGTCGTGGAGGGTGTGGTCATGGGTGGCTCCCGAGGGGGTGGATGTCACCAGTGTGACAACCACCCCTGACCACTACCAGACAACAAGTGGCAAGTGACCACTAGTGGACACCACATCGCACACTCAGTCGTCGTCGGAACCCTCGACCGCGGCATCCGGGAGGCCCAGGGCCTCCGTCGCGGCGTCCCTGGCCTTGCCGCGTGCGTCGTCGACGCGATCGATCATCGCGTTGATGGCATCGCTGAACGCATCGTCGTCCTGCGGATCCAGGTCGTCGTCCTCGATGATCGGCCGTTCGCCGAGGTCGGTGACCGGGAAGA
>CBDTZE010000327.1:0-3150 GCA_965364815.1 uncultured Nitriliruptoria bacterium
CCGGTGCGCTGCGTCGCCGTCGCTGACATTCGGCGCGTCTGATCCCCTGTCGTCTGGGCCGCTCTGGCTGCCCGACACCCGATGAACGCCTAGGTTTCCTGTCGTCGCACGAACTGAGGGACGACGATGCGGGGACGTTGGACGACAGCAGTTGCCACGGTGGGACTGATCGGCGCGCTGGTGACCCCGGCCGCGGCCGAGACCACGGGCCAGGTCACGGACCCTGCCGGTGACGTGAGTCCCGACGGTTCTCCGCCGCTCATGAACGCATCGCAGACTCGCGCCGTCGACGTGTCCAGCGCCGGCATCACCATGGGCAACGACCAGTTGGCGGTCACGATCACGGTCCGCGGCAACCTGGCGGATCGCCGGGTCGACGAGGAGTCCGGGACCTTCGTGCTGCTGTGGCAGGGCGCGGACCCCGTGGACCCGGAGAACCTCTGGATCCTGGGCCTGCTGGATTCCGGCCTCGAGTACTTCGCCCTCTACAGCGACCCCGACGCGGACGGTGGGTTCGCCTTCTCTGACTCCTGCGCCGGCTGGTCGGCCACGGAGTCCGGGAGCACGGCCAACTACGTCGTCAACTACACCTGCCTGCCGGGTGCCTCCAGCAGCGCGCCGCTGCACTGGGCGGTCGCCGCGGGCACCGGCAACGGCAGCGACTCGTGGTCCGACTTCGCACCCGAAGAGGACGCGGACGGCAACCCCCAGTCCGGGCCGGCGGTGACCTTCCCCGAGGGAGCCAACTTCGATCGCCCGACCCCGGTCGCGCGTGACATCACGGACACCTGTGACGGGCGCACCCCGCAGACGCAGTTCAAGGACACGCAGGGCAACCCTCACCAGGTCGCCATCGAGTGCATCTCCCACTATGGGATCACCCAGGGCACGGGCCAGGGCAACTACTCGCCCGCCTTCCCGCTGTCGAAGGGCCAGACCGCGACGTTCCTCGTCCGGACGCTCGACGTCGCGGAGGTCACGCTGGCGGCGCCGGGCGACGCCTGCGATGACGACGGGGCGCACGCCGAATCCCTCGAGCGACTGGTCGCTGCCGGTGTCCTCGACGCCCCGACGAACCGGAACTGTGGCGAGATCGACGCCATCACCCGGGGCGAGATGGCCCGCTGGGTCCAGCGCGCCGTCGCGCTGGGCGGTGTCTCGGCCACGGACGTCACCGACTGGTACCTCGACGACGAGGGCCACGTCGACGAGGTCCGCATCAACGAGATCACCTCGCTGGGGATCGTGACCGGATCGGGTGGGGCGAAGTTCCTGCCCGACTCGACACTGTCCCGGGCGCAGATGGCCACGTTCCTGGCGCGCGCCCTCGACGCCATGTTCAACGCCCAGGCAGCCTGAGGGCCGCCGCACCTTCCTCGACGTCGACCTGCCCCTGCCTCGGCAAGGGTCAGGCGCCGGTCAGGGCCTTGCGGCGGGCGGCGGTGAACGGCACCCATGCTCCGTCGAGGTGGAGCCAGGCGGGCTTCGCCTTGGTCGACGTCTTGAGCCCCTCGGCCCGGGCGTCGTCCTTGCGTGGGCGGAACCAGGTGGTCACCGGGATGTCCTTGACGATCCGGACGACGGCGGGTTGCTGGTTGAGTGGGAGGTCGTCCAGCGCCGCGATGATGCCTGCCGGCGTGAGTTCGTGGCCGTCCCGGAGGCTGACCGCCGCAACCAGCAGGCGGCCCGCGCGGCCGCCGTCGGTGCCGTAGGCGACCACGAGGTCGACGGCCGGAAGCAGGCCCAGGGCGTGTTCGACCGGCGTCGGTGAGACGGGTCCCTCGACGGTGTTCACGACCCAACGGGCCGGGCCCACGATCCAGTGGTCACCGTCCTCGTCGGCCATGGCCAGGTCGCCCGTGGCGAGCCAGGCATCCCCCGCTGAGAGCACGCCCCGAAGCGGTGAGTCGACGGCACTGCCGCGGTCGCGGTCGACTCGCGCCAGCAGCATCCCGACCTCGCCCGGTCCACAGGCCAGGGCGAACCCGCCCGGTCCCTCGACCAGGCGATCGCGTTCGAGGTCGTAGCGAACGATCGCCACGTCCGCGGATCCGGGCAGCGGGCGACCCACGGACCCGACCTTGCGTCCCGTGAGGTTGCCCAGCACGGCGGCGCCCTCGGTCGAGGCATAGAACTCGACGACGCGTGCTGGGGCGAACCGGTCGGTCACGCGGACCCACAGGCCCGGAGGCATGCCGGATCCGATGAAGAGCCGCACGGGGTGATGCTTCTCCCCGAGGTTCTCCGGTGCGTCGATCAGTGCTCGAAGCTGCGTCCACGTGTAGGGCACGACGGTCGCGCCGTAGCGGCGTGCCTCCTGCCAGAACGTGTCGGGGTCGAAGGACGTGGCCAGGGCGAGCCTTGCGCCTCCGGCGACCGATCCGGCGATGCCGTTGAGCAGGCCCGAGGGGTGGTGGATCGGGGTCGTGGAGTAGACGGTGTCCTCGGGCCCCAGGCGGGCCGCGGAGGCGGTGCCGAAGGCGGAGATCGACCAGCGTCGGTTGGTGATCCGGCTGGCTCGCAGCGAGTCCCCGATGCCGGTGAACAGGATGAACGCCAGGTCCTCGGCACGGCCCGGGTTCGGGCGGTACCAGTCGGGCAGGACGACCTCCTCGGGGTCGATGCGCTCGAGGTCGAGGATGCCGGCGCCGAGGTCACGTTCCTCGCCACCACCACCGAGCACCAGCACCGGGACGTCGAGGTCGGCGCCCACGGCGAGCGGGGCGTGCTCCGGGTCGGCGACGACGCGGGTGATCTTGCCCAACGACGCCTCGCGGGCGATCTCCCCGTCGGGGCGCAGCATGACGGCGACCGCGCCGAGGCGGCTCAGGGCAGCGACGGCGACCAGGGCCGACGGCCGGGTCGCCATCATCACGCCGACGTGTTCGCCCTGGCGGACGCCGACATCGACGAGGCCGCGCACGACGGCGTCGATGCGGTCGCGCGCCGCGCCGTGGCTGTGGGCGCGTCCCTCGAACAGGAAGAACGTGCGGTCCTCGTGGTCCTTGGCCTGCTCCGCCAGCAACAGGCCCAGCGAGATCGGCGTGTCGCGACGAACGCGCTGGAGACGCGTGATGCGAGGCAGCTGCCCGGCGGCGCCGTCAACGAGGATGCGCGCCGTCCGGAACGCCCCCGTCGCCGTGCGGGCGA
>CBDTZE010000328.1:0-3141 GCA_965364815.1 uncultured Nitriliruptoria bacterium
TCTCGACGACGGTCGCTGTGAGGCGATCACCGTCGCTGTGCGAGACCAGTTGGGTCTGCACGTGCGCGAGATCGAGCTCTTCTCTCCCGACGGCTCTGCTGGATCCACGCCCGTGAAGCTCACCCTCGACGGGGCCGAAGACGAGGCCGTCTTCGGCAAGCTCCTCACCGGCCAGCACCTGCGCTCCGACCGTCTCTACAAGTTCGCCAGGTTCCTGATGTACGGCCGCCTGGAGGACGAGCAGCCCTTCTCGTCGGTGCGTCGACTCGTGGAGTACGAGGACCACATGACCCGCGTCCTCGACGACGCGGGGGTCGCCGTCCCGCGGTCCTTCGGCATCGTCGAGATCACGCCCGAGCGCGAGTACCTGATCGTCTTCGAGATGGTTCCCGGTGTCGACTTCGACCCCGAGGTTCCGGTCAGCGACACGTTGCTGGACAACTCGCTCCGACTGGTTCGCCAGCTCTGGGACTCCGGCATGGCGCACCGGGACGTCAAGCCGGGCAATCTCCTCGTCGACGGCGACCGCATTCACCTCATCGATGTTGCCTTCGCTCAGGTGCGACCCAGCCCGTGGCGCCAAGCCGTCGACCTCGGAGCGATGTTGTTGTTGCTGGCCCTCGCGACCGAGCCCCAGAAGGTCATTCGCCATGCGCGGGCGGTCTTCACCGACGATGAACTCGCCGAGGCCCTGGCTGCGGCGAACGGCTTTGCCATCCCCGGTCAGCTGCGCGGGCTCCTGGGCGACCACGAGGGCGACCTCCTGGAGGAGCTGCGCGCCTTGGTGCCTGAGCGTGAGCCGATCCATGTTCATCGGTGGGGAGCCAAGCGGATCCTGCTGCTGGGAGTCGTGGTCGTCACTGCGCTCACGACCATCTTCGTGTTGTGGTCGCTCTTCGCAACGGTGGGCCTGTTGTGATGCGCCGCCCGTTGCTCCTGGTCGCCGCCCTCGCCGGAACCGTCCTCGGGTCGGCGTGCACCGACCTTCCGTCCGTCCAGCCGTTGTGTGACCAGCTTGAACCGATGGTCCTCATGGCCCAGTCGACGCCCGATGCGCCTGAGGTCGCCTGTCTCGACCGCATCCCGTTCGGTTTCCGTGCGACCACTTTCGACGTCGGATCGGACGAGGCGACGTGGCACCTGTCGCATGAGGTGGTCGGTCTCGATGTCGTTCGGGTCCGTCTTGACGATGCGTGCCGATCCTTCGCCCCCGACCGCGATCTGTCCGAGGTCGACGGCGAAACGGGGGAGTGGACGCAGTACGTCGTCGAACAGGGTGACACCTACAAGGCGGACTGGGTTCGCCGACGTGGCGGCGGCTGCATCGTCGTCACCCTCGACATCCCCGACCCCGAGTGGCAGAACGTCGTGGAGGAGTTCCAGCCCTGGCTCCGGGTCGTCGCCCGGGCTGACGTCGCGGCGAGGTTGCTCGAGGAGAGCGATGGACAACTCCGGCTCAACGAGCACGAGGACGCCGGCGAGGAGTGATCAGACCCTGCTGAGCTCGCGGTCCCGCTGAGCGGGCTCGTCGGTCGCTGGCTCGTCGAGGGCACCGGCCACGGTCAGCGGTGAGAGTTCCGAGGGCGAGGGCAGGGGGAGTGGCGTTCCTCGGCGACGCCAGTAGGCCCAGAACGCCACGGAGACGATGCTGAATGCGAGGAACGCGAGTCCGGCACGAAGCACGGACACGTCCTCGGACTGGACGGTGAGCAGGCTGCGATCTGGTGTCGACAGCATCACCGCCAGGCTCAGCGCGCCGGGGATCCAAAGCGCAAACCATGCCTTGGGCGACCAACGCCAGATCGCACGGCCGGGTGCGAACCGGAACGGGATCATGCCGAACACGACGCCCTCGATGCCGGCCACGGTGAGACCGGCAAGCACGGTGTCGGCGGCGACGGCGACGGTCGACGGCGACGGTCCAGCGGCGGGCTCCCACACGGACAGACCCAACCAGCCCAGAAGTCCGATGGCCCACACGACGGCGAAGCCCAACAGGAACGTCAGGCCGTCGTCGCGGTGGCTCCACCGGCCACGGGTCTCGTAGGCGAACAGCAGGCCGTAGAGGTAGCCGGGGTGGAGATTGCCGAACCGCGTGAGCATCACGCAGAGCACTGCGACGACCAGGCCCATCGGATAGGCGCGGTAGTTGCCGTCATTGCCGTAGGAGTCGCTGGTCAGCTTCGTGGGCCACCATCCCAGCCAACCGGCCAGGCCCACCACGATCGCCAGTCCGCCCAGGATGCCGAAGGTGCGACCGTCGAAGCCGAGGTTGGGGTCCAGGGCTGCCCCGGTCAGCGTCCCGAAGACCACCATCGAGGCCAAGGGCGCGCGAGGAAGCCGGCGAGTGGTGACGTCGACCCAGGCGCTGGTGCGTGGCAGGCGACGCCGGAGTCCCGAAGCGATCTGGTCGTAGTGCGACCGGTACGTGCCGTCGAAGAGCGTCGCGGGGAACCCGATCAGCAGACTGAAGGCCAGGAGCAACATGGCGGCCGCGGACATGCCCTTGGCCGTCAGGTCGGGGTCCGTGAGCTTGCGGATGTCCTTGGCCGGGCCCCAGCGCTCCGGGGCGTCCTTCCACTCCGACGTCGCTGCGGTCGGGGCGCTGGGTTGTGTCGCCTTGGACGGTTCGGTTTCGGGTTCGGCGGCCGGTTCGGGGAGGAGTCCCTCGATCGTGCCGTCGGCTGCGTCAATGAGTGTGTCGATCGCAGCCTCGGCTGGCTGATCGACCACGGTCCCATGCGCCGCGGTGGACGGTCCGTCGATCGGCTCGGGCGCGGGGGCGTTGGAAGCCGCCGACGGCGGCGGTGCTGTCGGCGGTGCCGTTGGTGGACCAGGCGCGTCGGCGACGGCGCTCGGCGCAGTCGCCGTGACCTCGATGGTCGTCGAGGCGAAGGTCACGGGTCCACGCAGGAGATCGGCAATGTCGCAGGTGCTGGTGAGCGTGTGCTGCCCGGGTTCGAGGTCAGGGGTGACGACGTCGACGGCCCAGCCGCCGGTGGCGCCGGCGGGCACCCGAGCCAACTCTGGCCCACCTGCCGCGGCGAGGACGACCTCTCCGGCCGGGTCGGTGCAGGCGGCCGGAACGTTGGAACCGCTCAGGCGCATCGGATCGCCGGCCTCGACGACCGAGGGTTCCGC
>CBDTZE010000329.1:0-3126 GCA_965364815.1 uncultured Nitriliruptoria bacterium
GCGACGACCTGGAAGGCGTCGTCGACCTGCAGCATGTCAACGAAGACGATGTAGGCGAGGCTGATGCCCAACAGGCCCAGGCCGGCGACGGTGAAGCCCATGACGGCACCACCGCGGTACGCGAGGGGCAGAGCCTTCTGGGCGCCGCCTTCCATCGCTGCCGCTGCGGTGCGGACGTTGGCTGCCGTGGCGACCTGCATGCCGATGACACCGGCAAGGGCCGAGAAGCCGGCGCCGCCGAGGTACGCGAGGGCACCCCACTGGCCGAAGTCCAGGACGAAGAAGATGAGCACGGTCATGGCGGCGACGAAGACGCCGACCCACTTGTACTCCTCGCGCAGGAAGGCCTGCGCGCCATCGCGAATGTCCTTCGCGATGCGCTTCATGACGTCGGTGCCCTCATCTTGGGCGTTGACGTAGCCATTGAAGTAGAAGGCAAGCGCGAGGCCTGCGAGTGCCGTGATGGCACTGAAATATGGGATGGCACTCACGTGCGGCCCTCCGTGTCGGTTGGGAGCAGTCGGCATGCGGGCGCGTCTGCGCCCATGGCCGAAGAATGGTTGTGCAGCGAGGCTGCGGAACGCCCGCGGTGGTGAACGAGCGGCACCCCGGACACACAACGTCCGCAGGGCCATTTTCAGGCACCACGGACGTGAAGGCGGGGCGCGCGGAGGATAGCCCCACGGCAAGGGCCCATCCAGAACCGCGCGCGCGGTTCGGGACGGGCCCTTGGTCGGTGCTGGCGTCAGATGTTGTCGGCGCCCTGGGTCCGTCCGCCGTCGAGCAGCGCACGGCTGCCCAGGTCGGCGTCGAGGGTGACCGTGACGGCCTGCATCGAGGTGCTCATCGTGGAGCAGTCTCCGGCGCCGTCGGCCGGGCCGGCCCACACGGTGATGTAGACGGCGTCGGCTTCCTCGGTCAGTTCCGCGTGATCCACGACGAAGCACGGAGCCTCGCCACCGGAGAACGAGACGGTGATCGAGCGACCGTCCACGACCGCTTCCTGCAGGTAGATGCGCAGCGGGCTGGTGATCGTGCCCGGGGCCTGCTCGACGATCGGGGTGGTGACGGCGAACGCCTGGACGATCGTGATGGACGGGTTCATCCGCTCGTCACTGACGGTGGAAGGCTCACCTTCGGCGTCCGGGTCGCAGGTGGGGCAGTCGCCCGAAGGCTCGTCGGGCGTGTCATTGCAGTCAGGGACCCCGGCTTCGCACATCGCGAAGGGGTCGCCGTTGCTGGTGTCGTTGCACTCGACGCCGTCTTCGCAGTCGGCGGCGGCTGCGTCAGGGTTGTCGACGCAGTCGGCCACGCCCGGCTCGCAGGAAAGGATGAGGTCGCCGCCGCCGGCGTCGGCGGGGGTGGCAGCTTCGCCGCAGGCCGTCAGCAGCAACAGGCCGATGGCAGCGAAGGAGAGGGAGATGCGGGGGTGGTGGGTGAGGTGCGATCGCACTGTCGTGGTCCTTGTGCGGCCGGCCGATGCCAGCCCCGGCTCCATGCCGGTAGGGGTCAGACGCCGACAACGGCCCTGCGGTTGCAATCACGCCGGGCCAACTGGCCCGCCGGGCGTAACCATTGACAGCATGACTCGTTGAACAGGACAGAACACGCCACACAAGGAACGCCGTACATGCGCCGTAGCACCTCCACCGTCCTCGCCCTGGGCCTCGCCGCCTCCGCCTTCGCCGGCGTTGCCGCCGGGTCGTCCGACTTCGTCGACTGCACCCCGGAGGACGGCGTCAGCTACGCCACCGAGGGAGCCCCGGTCGAAGAGACCCACTCCGGCGCCCCGTTCACCTACCCGGCCGGCGAGTTCGCCTCCGCTGACGCCGAAGAGCCCACCGGCGGCGCCTTCGCCGAGTACCACCGCATCGACATCCCCGTCGCCTTCAACTGGGTCGACGGCCAGCGCGCCACCGCCACTGTCAACATCGAGTGGGACACGTTCTCCGACCTTGACCTCGACGTCTTCAACCAGGACGGCGAGAACGTCGGCGGCGACCACGCGTTCAACGTCGACACGCAGACCTACTCCGCGACGGTGGTCTTCAGCCCCGACGCCTGCGACACCTACACGGTCGTCGTGAACAACTCCTACGCCACCCCGGCGCAGAACATCTCGCTCACCGCCTCGGTGGAGAGCAAGGCCCCGCGCAAGCGCGGCTGACACCAAGCCAGCACGCGACCTCGACCCGGCACCCTCCGCCGGGTCGTCGTCGTTTTGTCCGACCCAAAGGCCAGGCAGCGGCGGTCAGCCGCGGCTGCGGGAGATGTCCTCGAGGACCTCGCCCAGGCGGAAGACGTCCGACGGGCCGATCACACCGATGACGCGGTCGAGGTCGTCGACCACGGCGACTCGGTCACGTCCCTCGCGGGCCATCAATTCTGCGGCCTCGGTCAGTGAGGCGTTGCGCCCCAGGCGAGGCGGGTCGGTCTCCATGACCTCGGCGATCGTGTGGTCGTTCCAGTCCTCGTGTGGGAACTTCCCGGCGTCGTCCAGCGCCACCATCCCGACGAGGCGACCCTTGTCGGCCACGGGGTACTCGCGGTGGCGGTAACGCACGACATAGTCGTTGACGAAGTCCTCGATGGAGCAGCCCGGTTCGACCATGATCGGATCGGCACGGATGGCCGTGGACACCGGGACGTCGAGAAGTTGTTCCATCCGGCCTCGCCTGGCCGAGCGCTGTTTGGTCGACACGGACTGCCGCCCCATCGTCCCGAACGCGATGGCCGCCGCCAGCAGGCCGGCCACGATGTAGTTGGCCGAACCCGTCGTCTCTGCCACGAACACCACGGCCGCGAGGGGCACGTGATAGCCCGCCCCCAGGAAGGCGGCCATGCCGACCAGCGGGAACAGGGCCGTGTCGAGGGAGGGGAACAGCGGGGCGAGGCCACGGGTCGACAGTGACCCGATCGTCGCGCCCAGCAGGACCAGGGACGTGAAGATCCCACCGACGCCACCGGCAACGATGGTGCCGATGATCGCCACGACCTTCAGGCCCAGGAGCACGCCCAGGGTCCAGGCCGCCGTGTACGGCCCCGCGGTCATCGGATCCGCCGACGGGATCACCCGCAGGATGGCCTCGTAGCCCAGGCCGATCGCGTCGGGGCGGCCGAAGAGTT
>CBDTZE010000330.1:0-3118 GCA_965364815.1 uncultured Nitriliruptoria bacterium
CCACAAGCACGACGCCCCGCCCAAGCGGGGCGTTCGTCGTTTTCGTTCGTGAGCCTGGTGCGACCGAATGCCGCGCTGCGACGAGATGCCGCTCATCCGCGGCGACAGGTCGCATCGCGGCATCTCGTCGCCTCAGGCGGAGGCCCGGGCGAGCAGCTCGTCGACCATCGGGTAGTCGCCCAGGAACGTGCCCTCGTGGGTCCAACGGGGCGTGAAGTCCGGGCCGAGGACGGCGACGCCGGGAGAGCGGACCGTGTCCTTGGTGATCTTCTGGGGGCGGAGGCCGCCCCGCATGGCGTCGAGGTAGTTCTTCGCGCCCTTGCCCTTCAGGAAGTTGCGGAAGCCCAGGTTGCCCATCGCCACGAGGTCGCGCACCTGCTGGTCGGGATCCAGCAGCAAGGGGATGCCGACACCTTGCTCGTCGCGCAGCCACTTCGCCTGGTAGTCGGCCGAACCCCCGACGGCGATCACCTTGGCGCCTGCGGGGAGCCGGTGTGCCGCCTCCGACACGTCCTTGACGAACGACTGGCACGGCAAGCATCCGAAGTACCGGACGAGCACGACGATCAACGGGTCCGCCTGCAGCGAGGCGAAGGGAACGGCATTGCCGTCCGGATCAGCCAGCGTGATCGCGTCGATCGACGAGGGCACGGACGTGGGGCTCGGGGTGGTGGTCATGTCCCTCGCAACACCCTGCCTCGCCGACCTGTTCCGCACGGCCCGATGCGTCACGAGGCCGCGATGTGTCACCAGGCAGCGCATGAGCGGCGCCATGACGAGTCTCGGCGTGGCGACACGGCCCGATGCGACCAGACGCCGCGATGTGACGAGATGCCGCCCATCCGCGGCAGCAGGTCGCATCGCGGCATCGCGTCGTCTCAGGAGAGTCGCTCGACGGCCTTGGCGGCGAGCATCCGGCCGATCGCCAGGGACGACGTGGCAGCCGGAGACGGGGCGTTGCGGACGTGCACGACGCGGGCGGACTCGTCGAGGGAGAAGTCGTCGACCATCGTCCCGTCGGCACGCAGGGCCTGGGCGCGGATCCCCCACGGTCCTCGCACCACGTCCTTGGTCTGCACGTCGGGGACGTAGCGGCGCAGCTCAGCGACGTAGGCGCTGGTGACGACGTCGTGGAAGACCTCGCGTGCCCCGTGTCCGACGTACCGACGCGCCAACTTCCAGAAGCCCGGGAAGCGCAGGGTGTCAGCCAGGTCGCGCCGGTCGATCGCGTAGCGCCGGCGGTAGTCCTCCCTCGCCCCGGACAGCACGGCGTTGGGCCCGGCCATGACCCGCCCGTCGATGCCTCGCGTGGCATGCACGCCGAGGAACGGAAGCGTCGGATCCGGCACCGGGTAGATGTTCCCGCGGACCAGGTCGGCGCTGGCGCCGGTGAGTTCCACCCAGGAGCCGCGGAACGGGATGATGCGTTCGTCGTCGTGGCCCGCCGCCAAGGCCGCGACCCGGTCGGACTGCACGCCCGTGCACGTCACCACAGCGCGGGCCGTGACGGGCGCTCCGCCGACGACGAGATGGACACCGTCGGGGCGCTCGTCGAGGGACGACAGTGCTGCCCCCAGCCGGACCTCTCCCCCACGCGCGATGATCTGCTGGGCCAAGACCCCGCACACCCGCGCGAAATCGATGACCCCGGTCGTCGGCGAGTGGATCCCGGCGACGCCGACGACGTTCGGTTCGATCTCGGCGAGTTGGTCGGCGCCCAGGCGGCGGACACCCTCGACCCCGTTGGCGAGGCAGCGCTGCCACAACTCCTCGAACCGGCCCATCTCCGAGTGGTCCACGGCGACGACGAGCTTGCCGTTGCGTTCGAACGGGATGTCATGCTCGGAGGCAAAGGCCTCCATGGCCGTCTTGCCCTCGGTGCAGAGCTGCGCCTTGAGCGAGCCCGGGGCGTAGTAGAGGCCCGCGTGGATGACGCCAGAGTTGTGCGACGACTGGTGCCCGCCGACCCGGTCCTCCTTGTCGACCACGAGGACGCCGAGGCCGGGGCGCTCGTCGAGCAGGCGGTACGCGGTGGCCAGTCCGACGATCCCCGCCCCGACGACGACCACGTCGACAACCTGCGTCATGCCATCTCCCGGTGAGGAGCCTGAGCGTAGGGCCGCCACGCCTGCCACTAGCGTCACGGCATGGACCTGACCGCGTGAACGACTCACCCTCGCCGCTCACACGGGCGACCGCCGTCCTTGCTGCCGCCGAGCAAGGGTTGGCCTCACGATGGGCGCCGGCGCCGATGGCCGTCGTCGCTCTCGTCGTACTGCTGCTCGGGATCGGGAACGCGGGCGGCGTCACCTTCGACGAGTACTTCTACGTCCCGGAGGCGAGGGATTGGCTGTCCCTCGGCGCCCCCACCGACTTCACGTACCACCCACCGTTGGCCAAGTACGCGATCGCGCTGAGCCTGACCCTGTTCGGCGACAGCCCAGCTGGGTGGCGCGTCGTGAGCGCCGTCGTCGGGGCGGGCACGGTGGCCGGGACCTTCGCGCTGGCTCGGCGGCTGCTGACGCCCATGGCCGGGCTGTTGGCCGCTGTCCTGCTGCTCACCGATGGGCTGTTCCACGGCGTGGCGCGGGCGGCGTTGCTCGACGTGTTCACGATGGCATGGTTCGTCGCCGGTGCGCTGGCGTTCGTCGCGGGGCGGGATGCCGTCGGTACGGGGCGCCGGGCAGCATGGATCCTGGCGGTCGGGGCTGGTGCCGGCCTGGCCATCGCGACCAAGTGGGTGGCCCTCCCCCTGCTGGCCCTTGCACCACTCCTGTGGGTCTCGTGGCAGCGCCAGGACGCCCGAGCCGCGATGCGCCCCGAAGGCCTCCCGTCCCACGTCATGCTGGTCGGCGCATTGCTGTTGGCGGGCGGCACCTACCTCGCAGCCTGGACCCCGTGGCTGGCCGGGTACGCGCACACGGAGCAGGCCGCGGTGGACTGCGCTGACCAACCCGACTGCGACACCGGCGTCCTCGCGGCTTCGGGCGGCCTGGCCCGACTCCATGGTCGGATGCTCACCGCGGTGAGCGACCAACAGCTCGAGCATCCCCAACGCAGCGTGCCGTGGACCTGGCCCGTCGGGTGGCGCCCGGTCGTGCTCTTCCAGGACACCTGC
>CBDTZE010000331.1:0-3115 GCA_965364815.1 uncultured Nitriliruptoria bacterium
CAGTTGTACGCGCGGGGCGTCGTCCTCCAACCAGCCCGGGCCTCGGCCGGGGCGGGCGTTGCGCGGGTCGGCACGGCTGCGATCGGCCTCCTTGCGGAAGCGCCCCGCCCGCGTGATCTCCCACCCGGGGCGTTCGATGTCCGGCTCCAGCGCCAGGTCGGTGCCGAACACCGGGGTCACGTTGTCGGCCGCCGCGGCCTGCGCGAAGCGGACCGCCCCGTACAGCCCGTCACGATCGGTCAACCCGACATGGGTCATGCCCGCAGCCGCGGCCGCCGCCGTCAACTCCCGGGGACGGATGGCGCCGTCGCGCATGGACCAGCACGACCGCACCGACAGGTGGGCGAACGGCGGGACGCGCACGCCGGACTGCCCGGCGCCGGCACCCGCCCCACCGGGACCAGCGCGGCGGGCAACCTCGCTGGCGGCGTCACCGGCCAGCGCGATCTCATGCGCCCGTCGGTCTGCGGCTTCCTGTGCCTCGGCCTGGCTGAACGAGCCCGAGCGGCTCAATCCCACACCTTGTCGAGCTTCCAGGCCTCACCGCGGCGCACGAGTTCGTAGACACCCCGCGTCGGGGCGCCGTTGCGGGCCTCGACGCGCCACAGGTCCGCCTGCTCGATCTGGACCCGCTTGCCGTCACTGCCCTGCCACCAGCCCGGGTCCTCACGCCAGTGGCCCAGGACCTGCAACACCCGGTACTGGTTCCCACGCCATTCGAAGGACTCCGGTGGTGCCGTGTCTGCGGCCGCCCCGGCAGCCGCAGGCCCGCAGGTCACCTGGTCCAGTGCTTCTCGATATCGCTTCATCGTCAACATCCGCCCACCCCGGGAAATCCGGGTCCGTCGTCGTGGACCACCCGCATCGAACGTGTGTTCGATGACAAGTTCGACGATACGAACGTGGTGTGACACGCCCCACTGCTGCGGCGCCCCCGCACCCTCGACGAGCAGTCGATGGTTTGGTGCGCCCGAGGCGGCCCAGCGCCCCCAAAACCCGGACGGGGGGCCCGTAGGCCCCCCGTCCGATGCAAAGGTCAGCTCAGACGAGCCAAGCCTTCCAGACGTCCTCGTGGGCGGCAACCCAGTTGGCGGCAACCACGGCCGGGTCCAGACCGTCGATCTCCATCGGCGGGAGCATCTCGAGCTGGTCGTCGGTCGTCAGCGTGAACTTCTCGAGGAAGGAGTACACGGCGGCATCCTTCTCGGCGAGCTTGCCGGAGGCGGCCTTGAACAGGACGTCCTCCGGGTAGTCGCAGTCGACGCCGCCGTCACCGGCAGCTGCAGACGCGCCGCACTCGTCGGAGTAGGCGGGAAGCGTCACGTTGACGAGGTCGTACTTGGCGACAGCCGCGGTCGGCGTCCACCAGTACATGATGACCGGCTCGCCGGCTGCGGCACGCGCGTCCAGCTCACCAACGGTCGCCGGCTCGGAGCCGGAGAACTTGACCTCGAACGGGAGCTCGAGGTTGGAGATGATCTGCTCGTCGTACTGCGAGTAGGACGGGTCGGTTCCGAGGAAGCGGCCGTTGTCACCGGTCTCGGCGGTCGCGAAGAGCTCAGCGACGCCGTCGGCCTTGTAGCCCTCCCAGGTGGCGAGGTCGGGGTGCTCGTCGAGCACGTACTGCGGGACGAACCAGCCGATCTTGCCAACGGCGCCCAGCGGGCCGATGTCCACGACGGTGCCATCATCGAAGTACGCGGTCTCCGCGTCGGTCACGCCCGACGGCCAGATCTCCAGGACGGCGTCGACGCTGCCGTCGGCGAGGCCGGTGAACATCGCGTCGTTCTCATTGACCTCGGTGATGTCCACCGGGTTGCCGAGTTCCTGCTCAATGATGATCTTGGCGACCTCGGCGTTCAACCGCGAGGCCGACCACGGGTT
Source organism: uncultured Nitriliruptoria bacterium (assembly GCA_965364815.1). GTDB lineage: Bacteria > Actinomycetota > Nitriliruptoria > Nitriliruptorales > Nitriliruptoraceae > CBDTZE01. The sequence goes on from CBDTZE010000331.1 coordinate 1,885, forward strand.
GACGACCAAGGCGATCGTCTCGGACCCCCCCGTCGCCTCGTTCGACTCTCCCCCCCCGGAGGTCGTGTCGGACTCTGTTCCGCCACAGGCGGTGGCCAGAAGACCGGCCAGTGCCAGTACGGCTAGGTGCTTGCGCATTGCGAATTCCCCTCACAAGGCCCTTCCCGACGATCGGGTGGGCCGACAGCTACCGTAGGTCGCATGGAATCTTCTGCCGTTTCTTGCCTCCGTGTCCAGAACCTGTGGAAGGTGTTCGGGCCGAACCCCGACAAGGCGGTCGAACTCTCCCGCGCCGGGGCGTCAAGGGCCGAGGTGCTCGAGGCCACCGGCTGCACCGTCGCCGTCCGCGACGTCTCCTTTGAGGTGCAGCGCGGGGAGACCTTCGTGGTCATGGGCCTGTCCGGCTCCGGCAAGTCGACGCTCATCCGGTGCGTGTCACGACTGACCGAAGTGACGAGCGGCACGGTTCACGTCGACGACGACGACATCACGGCCATGGGCGACGCCGAACTGCGTGACCTGCGTCGCCGCAAGCTCTCGATGGTCTTTCAGCACTACGGGCTGTTCCCGCATCGCCAGGTGATCGACAACGCGGCCTACGGCCTCGAGATCCAGAAAATGCCCAAGCGCGAACGCCACGAGCTCGCCGCGAGCGTCCTGGAGACCGTGGGACTGAGCGGCTATGAGAACCATTATCCACAACAGCTCTCCGGCGGCATGCGGCAGCGCGTCGGGCTGGCCCGGGCACTCGCGGTCGACCCGGAGATCCTCTTCTTCGACGAGCCCTTCTCCGCGCTCGATCCCCTGATCCGTCGCGACATGCAGGACGAATTGATCGAACTCCAGCGCGAGATGCACCGCACCCTGGTCTTCATCACCCACGACTTCGCCGAGGCGATCAAGCTGGGCGATCGCATCGCGATCATGAAGGACGGGGTGTTCGACCAGATCGGCACGGCAGCAGAGCTCATCACGAACCCGGCGACCGACTACGTCCGCGAGTTCACCAACGACATCCCCAAGTCCAAGGTGTTGACGGCGTTCGACGTCATGCACGACCACCTGGACGAGACCAGCCAGGGCAGCGTGGCCACGACAGACTCGGTCGAGAGCCTGGTGCCCCGACTCCTCGACGACCCCCGACCCCTGAGCGTCCTCGACGAGACGGACGAGGTCGTCGGCCAGGTCGATCGCGCCGCGGTCTCCGAGGTCCTGTCGAGCGAGCTGTGAC
>CBDTZE010000332.1:0-3107 GCA_965364815.1 uncultured Nitriliruptoria bacterium
TCGCTCGTGGCGGTCGAGGGCGCGTCCCGGCGCCCTCCCGGCTCGTACCGTGGGGGTGTTCGCAACCCGACGGCGGGACGTCGGGTGGTCCCCATCGGGGCAACACCTCGACGACCATCCGCTTTTCGCTGCGAACGCCCCGTGGAACCGGCAGCATTGCTCGCAACCCGACCAGTGTGGTCCCTCCACTTCCCTCGACCAGCGTCCCAGAGATGTCTGGTCACACCTCCATCAGCGCCCCTCGGTGATCCCGTGGCGTGCACGAGTCAGGAGCCGCGTGTGGCAGCCGTAGATCCCAAGGACCTCCTTCCACCGGACGAGCCCGTCCATCTCCTGGACCCGGACGGCACGTACCACCCGTCCGAAGAGTGGCCGCTGGACCTCAAGGACGAGGACTACGCCGCCCTCTACAAGCTCATGCTGACCACACGGCGCGTCGATCGCGAGACGATCAACCTCCAGCGCCAGGGCCAGCTCGGGGTCTACGCCTCGTGCATGGGCCAGGAAGCTGCGCAGGTCGGCTCCGCGTACGCCCTCGGCGCGGACGACTGGGTCTTCCCGTCCTACCGCGAGCTCGGGGCGGCGCTGACGCGCGGCGTCGACCAGGCGGACCTGTGCCACCTGTGGCGCGGCACGTGGCTCACCAACCACGACCCGTACAAGCACAACTTCGGCATGTTCGCGATCCCGATCGGCACGCAGGCACTGCACGCCGCCGGGTTCGCGATGGGCTGCAAGTTCGACGGCAAGCCCATCGTCACGATGTCGTACTTCGGTGACGGCGCGACCAGCGAGGGCGACCCGCACGAGGCCCTGAACTTCGCCGCCGTGTTCGAGGCCCCCGTCGTCTTCTTCGTCCAGAACAACCAGTGGGCGATCTCCGTCCCGCTGGAGAAGCAGATGCGCGCCCCGACCATCGCCCACAAGGCGGTCGGCTACGGCATGCCGGGTCTGCGCTGCGACGGCAACGACGTCCTCGCGACGCTGGCCGTCACCAAGCGCGCCGTGGAGAACGCCCGCAACGGCCAGGGCCCGTCCCTGATCGAGGCCATGACGTACCGCATGGAGGCGCACACGACGTCCGACGACACGTCGCGGTACCGCACCGAGGAAGAAGAGGCCGAGGCAGCAGCGCTCGACCCGATCGTCCGCATGAAGAACTTCCTGCAGAAGCAGGACCTCTGGTCCGCGGAGCTCGACACCGAGGTCGAGGAGTTCGTCGGTCAGCAGACAGCCCTGCTGCGCGCGGACGTCTACGACGCCCCGCACGGTGACCCGTACGAGTTGTTCGACCACGTCTACGTGGAGCCGGGCCAGTCCTTCGACGAGGACCGCGCCATCCTGACCGCGGAGCTCGAGGCCAACGAATCCGAGTGGGCCCCGTCCAAGCGTGACGACCTCAACGCCGACGGCACCCGCATCCCGGGCATGCCCATCCGTCAGCCCAACGCGAAGGAGGCCTGATCATGGCGATCACCATGGCACAGGCCATCAACAGCGCCCTCAAGGACGCGATGGCCGAGGACGACCGCGTCCTCATCTTCGGCGAGGACGTCGGCAAGCTCGGCGGCGTCTTCCGCGTGACGGACAAGCTCCAGGAGATCTACGGCGAGAACCGCGTGTACGACACGCCCCTCGCAGAGTCCGGGATCGTCGGCACGGCCATCGGCCTGGCGATGGCGGGCTTCCGCCCGGTCCCGGAGATGCAGTTCGACGGGTTCACCTACCCGGCGTTCGAGCAGATCGTCAGCCACGTCGCGAAGTTCCACAACCGCTCGCGCGGCACGGTCAAGCTCCCCATCACGATCCGCATCCCGTTCGGTGGCGGCATCGGCGCGGTGGAGCACCACTCGGAATCGCCGGAGCCGTACTGGATCCACACGGCGGGCCTGAAGGTCTACTGCCCGGGCACGCCCGAGGACGCCTACTCCATGATGCGTGAGGCCGTCGCCAGCGACGACCCCGTCATCTTCATGGAGCCCAAGCGTCGCTACTGGATGAAGTCCGACAGCGAACTTCCCGTGAAGACGGAGCCGGCCGAGCAGGCCGTCGTCCGTCGCGCCGGCACCGACGTCTCCATCTTCTGTTACGGCCCGATGGTCAAGACGGCGATGGACGCGGCAGAGCAGGCAGCCGAGGATGGCATCGACCTCGAGGTCGTCGACCTTCGCTCACTGAGCCCGCTGGACCACGACACGATCATCGCGTCGGTCAAGCGGACGGGGCGCGCCGTCGTGGTGCACGAGGCCAGCCGCACGTTGGGCACGGGCGCAGAGATCGCGGCCCGGATCCAGGAGCAGGCCTTCTATCACCTCGAGGCACCGGTCCTGCGGGCCACGGGCTTCGACACGCCCTACCCGCCGGCGATGCTCGAGGAGTTCTGGCTCCCCAACGTCGACCGCATCCTCGACCTCGTCGACCGGTCGCTCGCGTACTGAGCCTGATCGTCTCGCTGATCGCGTACTGACTTCGAAGGACCCGTCAATGGCCGTCAAGGACTTCAAGCTCCCCGACCTCGGTGAAGGACTCACCGAGGGCACCATCCTGGAATGGAAGGTGGCCGCGGGCGACGTCATCACGCTCAACCAGGTCGTCGCGACCGTCGAGACCGCCAAGGCGGCCGTCGACGTGCCGTCGCCCTTCGCAGGCACGGTGACCGAGACCATCGGTGAAGAGGGCGAAGAGCTCGAGGTCGGCGCCGTCTTCGTGCGCATCGAGACCGACGGCGACGCCGCCCCGGCCGCCCCGGCGGACGCCGCCCCGGCCAAGTCCAAGTCGACCGGGCTGGACGCCGACGAGGAGCCGCAGCCGCTGGTCGGCTACGGCAACAAGGGCGGCGGCGGTTCGCGTCGTCGTCGTGGCAAGGCCGGCGCGGACACCGCCCCGGCCGGCGCCGCATCCGCGTCGTTCGACGGTGGTGTCGCGGCACCCGCCCAGGCGTTCGTCAACGACAACATCCTCGCCAAGCCCCCCGTCCGCAAGCTCGCCAAGGACCTGGGCGTCGACCTGGCCTCGGTCCGCCCGACCGGTCCGTCCGGCTCCATCACCCGTGACGACGTGCGGGGCGCGCAGGGCGGCGGGCAGGCCCCGGCCGGCGCGACGCAGCA
>CBDTZE010000333.1:0-3104 GCA_965364815.1 uncultured Nitriliruptoria bacterium
CCCCGGGCCATCGGTCCGGGGCGTTGTCGTTGCTGGCGGCCGACGGGCCGTCGGCTCAGTGCTTCTTGGGGTCCGACGAGTGCCCCGGGAAGACGCGGGCCTCGGGGTTGATGTAGACCGCAGCATTGTTCACAGCCGTCGCGGCCTCACCGAAGCCGACCGAGATCAGGCGGACCTTGCCCGGGTAGTCGGTGATGTCGCCGGCCGCGAACACGCCCTCGATGGACGTGGCCATCGTCGTGTCGACCACGACGTGGCGCCCGGTGATCTCGACGTCCCAGCTGCGCAGCGGTCCGAGGTCCGACTTGAAGCCAAGGGCGGCCACGACGGCCTGTGCCTTGAGCTTCTCGCGCTCGTCGCTCTGGTTGTTGAAGACGACAACCTCTTCGATGCCGGACTCGCTGCCGTTGATCTGGGCGACCTCGGTGTGGGTCATCACGCGGACCGTCGACGCCTTGACCTTGGCGACCGAGTCCTCGTGAGCACGGAAGCTGTCGCGGCGGTGGATCAGCGTGATGGATCGCGCGATGTCCTCGAGGTTGGAGGCCCAGTCGAACGCGGAGTCGCCGCCGCCGACGATGACGACGTCCTTGTCACGCATGATCTCGAGCTTCGGCACGAAGTAGACGAGGCCGTTCTCCTCGAACTTCTCCGCGTCCGGCAGCGGACGGGGCGTGAAGGTGCCGATGCCGCCGGTGATGACGACCGCACGCGTCCGGATCTGGGTGCCCTTGTGGGTTCCGATCAGGAACTGGCCGTCATCGAGCTTCTGGAGCGACTCGGCGCGGTGACCCAACACGTAGTCGGGCTCGTACTGCGCCGCCTGCTCGACGAGGTTGTCGATCAGGGCCTGGCCCTTGATGGCCGGGAACCCGGCCACGTCGAAGATCATCTTCTCCGGGTAGAGCGCGGTGACCTGGCCACCGGGCTCCGGCAGGGAGTCCAGCACGGCGACCGACAACCCGCGGAAACCCGCGTAGTAGGCGGCGTACAGGCCGGCCGGGCCGGCACCGATGATCGTGAGGTCGACGTCGCGGCGGTCGGTCACCGTGAACTCCTTGGAAGGTGTGGGAGAAAACGTAGAGAGCGCGTGGGCGCCAACGACAATCGGCCCGCACCATCCCGTGCGCGACGGTTTGGTGCGGGCCGATCGAGTTGTTCCGCGTGACGTCCCGGAGGGGTGGGTCGTCAAGCGGAGGGGGGAAGACTCAGGCGACGTCGAGGGCCGCCATGCGGGCCTGACGGACCTCGGCGACACGCTGCGCAAGGCGGGGCGTGCGACCGAGCAGCGGTGCCAGCGAGCGACGCTCGGCGACCAGGACGCGCATCGGCGTCCGGGCGATGACCGTTGCGGTGCGAACCGGGGTGTCGAGCACGGCAAGTTCGCCGACGATCTCGCCCGGGCCGACGGCGCCGATGGTCTTGCCATCACGCTCGACGGAGGCGACGCCTTCGACGACGACGAAGAACTCGCGGCCGAGGTGGCCCTGGCCGGTGAGCTCGGAGCCCTGGTCGAGGTCGATGACGTCGAAGACCTGGGCTGCTTCGCGCAGGCGACGACGTGACAGGCCGGCGAAGAGGCTCAGGCCGCCGATCAGGTCGATCTTGGGGTCGCGGGCGAAGCGGTCACGCAGAGGGTTCTGCGGGGAGGTGGTGGGGGTGGGTGCGGTGTCGATGGCGGGCATCGTCCGTCCTTTCTGCCGACCGGAGGGGGCCAGCGTCAAGCACCGGAGGGGGTGGGGGTGCTTGCGACAGTTAGCATATGCCTCTTTTCGTTCGCGACCAGACATTCGGATTGACAGCGACGCAGATCCGTTGAGGGTTTCATGTCATTACCTGCCCTTTCAGAATGTCTCACGCGGAACTTTCTCTTGCGCAGGGTGGTCAGCGCGCGCCGGCCGTGAGCCAAATGGCCGGGTGGTCAGGCGCGCCGCAGCCCCGCGCGCGTCAGATCCGCAACCAGTCGAGGGGTCAGCCGCCCCGTCCCCAGCGCGAACTCGCACAGGTCCCCGAAGGCCCGTGGATCCGCGGCAGCCGCCCGGAGACTGACCTCCACGGGGTAGGTCGAGGCGAAGAGCCGAGCAGCCAACGCCAGGTCGCGCAGGTGACCCGCCAGTCGGTGTCGCAACGCCCCGACGTACGCCTTCCCCGGGTCCTCGTCGAACCGGACGGCGGCGGCACCCGCCATCGCCCCCATGAGCAGGGCGTAGTAGATCCCCTCCCCCGTCAGGGGGTGGACCATGCTGGCGGCGTCCCCGGCCAGCAACACGCGGCCGTGGGCCGGCCTGGGCCGGTGCGTGGACAGCGGCAGGCGGTGCCCCTTGACCGTGTCGGACTCCGGCACGATGCCGGTGATCTCGACCAGGGTCTCCAGCAAGGCCTCGCGCTTGTCCGCCCGGCGGGTGTCGAACGGCCCGTACCCGACGTTCACACGACCGTCGCCGATCGGGAACGCCCAGGCGTAGGCCGGCCACCGCTTGGCGACGAAAGCGATCCAGAGGTCGTCGACGTGCGGGGCATGGGCGTAGCCACGGATCGCGACGCCGGTGTGGGCCGGCGGTTGGGCTGCGATCCCAAGGGCGCTCCGCACGACGGAGTTCGCCCCGTCCGCAGCCACGACGGTCCGGGCGGACCAGGCGTCGTCGATCTCCACGCGCCCACCGACGGGGCGCACGGACCGGACTCGGTGCACGAACGCCTCGGCCCCGGCGGCAACGGCCTGCTGGTGCAGGCGGGCGTCGAGGACCAGTCGCGGGATGACGTAGCCGGGCCGCGGCGAGCGCCCTCGGACCTCAGCGCCGGATGGGGCGGTGATGCGCACGTCCTGCAGCGGCGGCGCGTCCCCGAGGACCTCGTCGACCACACCCAGACGGCGCAGCACGTCGACCCCTTCCGGCCCCAGGCCATCCCCACAGACCTTGTCTCGCGGGAAGGCAGCGCGGTCCAGGAGCACGACGTCGAGGTCGGGGTCCAACTGCTTGGCCCGCAGGGCGGCGGCGGCACCGGCCGGCCCCCCGCCCACGATCGCGAGGTCCACCTCACGCATCGGGCGCATCCGATGGGGTCGGCTCGGGCTCCGACTCTTCCGTGGCTGCGGGGTCGGG
>CBDTZE010000334.1:0-3102 GCA_965364815.1 uncultured Nitriliruptoria bacterium
GCACCGGTGCGGTCGTGGCCGCGGACCTCGACGCCGGCGATGCCCTCGGACTGGCGGGCCAGGGCAAGCACGCCGGCTGCCGCTGGCGCGAGCACCAGGCAGGGGTCGACGGGGACGACGTCGTGTGTCCCGACGGCGTGGAAGCCGAGACGTCCGCGGGAGTCGGCATGCAGGCGAGCCCGGTTGCGGTAACGCGTGGACGGACCGACGGCGAGGCAGTCGGCGACGTTCGGGTCGGCGATCTTGCCGAGGCGCTGGAGCTGCTCACGCACGATGCGGGTCTTGAGCTCGCGCTGGTGGTCGTCGGTGGCGTGCTGCAGGTCGCAGCCGCCACAGCCCTCGGCCACGAACCGGCAGGGCGGAGCCTGGCGGTGGGCGGACGCGGTCACGACCTCGGCAAGGCGCCCGAAGGCAAAGCGCTTGCGGTCGTCGACGATCTCGACCTCGGCGCGTTCGCCGGGCAGCACGCCGGGGACGAACACGGCCTTGCCGTCGAGGCGGCCGACGCCGTCGCCGCCGTTGGTGATTCCGTCGATGTCGAGGGTGGGCATGAAGGTGCCTTGGAGTGGCCGAACCTTCGGAGGTGTCCGAGGTGTTGCGGCAGGTTCAGGGGTCAGGCGGGCGCATCCGGCCCGTCGAGGAGTGGACGGACCGCGTCGAGCATGAGCTGGACGTGGACCGCGCCCCGCTCACCGTAGGCCCGGACCTGCTGGAGGTCGCGTCGGGCGACGGCGCCGTCGGCAAGCAAGGCCCAGGCCAGCGCCTTGGGTCCCTCGCCCTGGAGTTCGGAGATGGCTCGTTCGGCGCCCGCGACGTCGCGGACGTTGCGGACCTTGGCGACGATCCCGTCCAACAGCCCGCCGGGGTCGCGTTGCCATGCGCCGAGGTCACCGGTGACGGGGTCGCGCAGGATGTCGACGAGTACGGCGCCGGCCGACCCGGCGTCGCGAGCAGCTGCGAGGACGGCGCTGAACGCGTCCTTGGCATCCAGTTCCTCCTCGCGGGAGATGTCCGGGCCGGGCAGCAACGGCCGGACACCGAGCTCATCGGGGACCCCGTTGCCGTCGGGGTCACTCCAGCGTGGGTCGGCGCTGAGCGTTGCCAGCAGCCGGGGCGTGATCGGGGCGGCATCGGCGAGGTCGCTGGCGCGTGCCAACTGCTCGAACGCGGTGCCGGCGTCCGTGAGGGTGGCGACCAATTCACGGGTCTCGACGTCGAGTTCGGCGTCACGCGGGTCCGGCACGCTGGGTGCAGGGCCGGGCTCCGGCACGGTCGAGCCCGGGATGGCGGACGGACCGGTGTCGTCCGAGGACACGGACGAAGGCGCCGTCAGGTCGGGATCGCGGCACGACGACAACAGCAGGGCCAGCGCCCCGGCGAGGGCGAGGTGGCGAGCACGTCGCGTACGCAGCACGGAGTGTCCAACGGGGCCCGGGAACGGGGACGTTCCGGACGTGTGGGGCGTCGAACGGAACGTGCCGGGAGACCTCACCCGGCAGGGCGGGACCATACGGCGCCCACCCACCCGTCGCGTACCTGTCGGTCCACCTCGACCAACCCTTGCCCGGCCAGGGCAGTGGCCGGGGTCGCGACGCGCAGGGCATCGATGCCGCTGACCACGAGGAGCCCTCCGGGGCGCACGCGGGCGGCGAGGTCCGCAGCCAGGGCCGTGATCACGTCGGTCATGAGGTTGGCGGCCACGATGTCGAACTCGTCGGGCGAGCTGTCGGCGCTGCCGACGCCGACCTCGATGCCGTCGGGGCCGACCGTGAGATCGTTGGCGACGACGTTCTCCGCCGTGATCTCTGCCGCATGGGGATCGATGTCCACGGCGAGGACGCGACCCGCGCCCCGCTTGGCGGCGACGATCGCCAGGACGCCCGTCCCCGTCCCGACGTCGAACAGGCTCTGCCCGGTCAGGTCCATCGCGGCGAGGGCCTCGGTGCACAGGGTCGTCGTCGCGTGGTGCCCGGAACCGAAGGCCTGGCCCGGGTCCATGACCACGACCGTCTCGATGCCGTCCGGCACCACCCACCCCTCCGCCAGCCACGTGGGCACCAGTGCGACCGGGCCGGCGATCACGGGCTCGATGGTGGCCTTCCAGTCGGCCTGCCAGTCGCGCTCCTCCTCGACGGTCCAGTCGCCCCCTTCGGGCACGGGTGCCTGGTCATCGGCGAACCAGCCCGCCACCGCTTCGGGCTGTTCCCACACGCCCTGCGCCCCGGCCGCCCACAGTCGTGCGGAGGCGACCTCGCGCTCCGTGGGGTGCGTCGGGAGTGTGTAGCGATGGGTCATGGCGATGGCCTTCGGCGTGGCCAGCGGATGCCGGCGTGTTCGATGCGGGCGAGGCCGACCAGCAGCACCGAGCCGACCAGCGCGCCCCACCACGGGTTGCGTTCCAGGGCGACGGCTGCGACGGCAAAGGTCGTTGCGACCGCGAGTGCGGCCCCGGCCCAGAGTCGGTCGGAACGGGCCACCCCGATCGCACCGATCCCGGCACAGAGTGCCAACAGCAGCAACGCCCATCCGGTGTCGATGGCGTCCCCGGTACCGCACAGGACAGGATGGCCCGGGAGTTCCAACGCCTTGGCGGCGAGGCCGCCCAGCAGCAGTGCCAGGCCGGTGGTCTCCAGGCCGCGGACGGCCTCCGGTCGCCAGGACCTGGCCAGCGCCAGGGATGCCACGGCCAGCAGTCCCACACCGAGCACGGCCAGTGGCAGGAGGCGGGGATGGGGCACGGCCAGGTCGGTCGCGACCAGGCAGTGGCGGAAGACGTCGGCATCCGGGTGCGGGCGGCCCAGTGCGACCGCCCACTGCACGACGCCGAGCACGACCGGCCGGCGGTCGTTCCACACGAAGCCCAGGATCACCAGCGCCGCCCCGGCGATGGCGAGGAAGGCGTCGAGGTCGGCCTCACCCGGACGCAGGAACGCCTCGGCCGCCAGCAGGAGCACGGCAGCGCCCAGGACGACCGCCGTCTCCCCGACGGGCCCGTCCGGTCGACGGCGCCGTTGCCAACTCCCCGCCGCGAGGATGCCCAGGCCGACGAGGGCGAGGGGGATCGGGCGGGCACCGTCGGCACCGCGAAGGGCGGCCGCGATG
>CBDTZE010000335.1:0-3091 GCA_965364815.1 uncultured Nitriliruptoria bacterium
TGTTCCGTGAAGGCCGGGACCGCGAGGCCCGCGGCGACGTCACCGTCGACAACCGCACCGACACGACGCATCGCTCCGACCTCGGCGACGGCACCTCACGGCGACTGTTCGAGCCCCGTGTCGTCGCGGTGGAGTTCCGGCCGCCGGACGGCCTGCGCCCCGGCCAACTCGGCCTCGTCGTGGACGAGCGCGTCGATCCGGTCGACATCTCCGCAACCGTCGTCGACCTCGCCGTCCGTGGCCACCTCGTCATCGAGGAAGAGGTCACGAAGCGCGCGTGGTGGTCCAACACCGACTGGAAACTGTCGGCAACCGGCGCGGATCGTGGCGAGTTGCTGACCTACGAGACCAAAGTCCTCACCGGGCTGTTCGCCGACGGTGACGAGGTCATGATCAGCGATCTCAAGGGCACGTTCTCGACCCACTACGCAGCAGCCGAGCGCTCCCTGTACGAGGACGGCCGGACCCAGGGGTGGTTCTCCGGCCGGCCGGACAAGGTGCGGGAACGCTGGCTCGTCATCGGGATCTTCGCCTTCGTTGCCGCCTGCCTTGCCTTCGGCTTCGCGATGTACTGGACGCGCGCAGCCCTGGTTGCGGTGCCGTTCATGCTTGCCGGCTTGGCGCTGCTCATCGGTCATCGGTGGATGCCGCGACGGACCCCCAAGGGCTCGGACCTGCTCAACCGGACGCTCGGCTTCCGGGAGTTCATTGACACCGCGGAGGCCGACCGGGCGCAGTTCGCCGAGAAGGAACACCTCTTCGTCGAGTACCTGCCCTACGCCGTCGTGTTCGGGGCGACCGAGAAGTGGGCGCGTGCCTTCGCCGACCTCGGCGTCCTCGCCGCAGCCACCGGCGGCGCCGGCCTGGGCGGTTGGTACATCTGGCACGGCGGTGGGATGTTCGACGCGCGCGCCTTCTCTGCGGGTCTGGGCGACTTCTCGACGAACCTCGGCACGGCGGTCGTCACCGCACCGCCGTCGTCGGGTGGCGGCTTCGGTGGTGGCGGCGGGTTCTCCGGTGGTGGCGGCTTCGGCGGTGGTGGCGGTGGCAGTTGGTGAGCCGGACTCGATGACCGCCCTGCCCGCGTGCCTTCGTAGGCTCGCGGGCACGCACACCAAGGACTGCACGTGGCCGCCGAGTTCTCCGGAGTCAGCGACGTCAACAAGCGACTCGAAGAGGTCGGCTACCTGCCGGACGAGGCCATCGAGACGGTCGTCTATCTCGCTGAGCGGCTCGGCAAGCCCATCCTCGTCGAGGGCCCGGCCGGTGTCGGCAAGACCGAGTTGGCCAAGGCTGTCGCCAAGGCGCGCGACGCCGACCTGATCCGCCTGCAGTGCTACGAAGGGCTCGACGAGGCCAAGGCCCTGTACGAGTGGAACTACAAGAAGCAGCTGCTGCGGATCCAGTACGCCAATCGCCAGGCCGAGGCCGGCGGATCCATCGACGACTGGTCCGACGTCCACGACGACCTCTTCGGCGAGGACTACCTGCTGGAGCGGCCGCTGCTCAAGGCCCTGCGCTCCGAGCGTGACGCCGTGCTGTTGATCGACGAGGTCGACAAGGTCGACTTCGAGTTCGAGGCACTCCTGCTGGAGATCCTGTCCGACTTCCAGGTCACGATCCCCGAGCTCGGCACGGTCACCGGGACCAAGCGCCCGTTCGTGGTGTTGACGTCGAACAACACCCGGGAGCTGTCCGAGGCGCTCAAGCGTCGCTGCCTCTACCTCCACATCGACTACCCCGACGTGGAGCGCGAGAAGCAGATCGTGATGACGCACGTCCCCGAGGCGCCCGAGCACCTGGCCGACCAACTGGTCCGGATCGTGCGGTCGCTGCGACAGTTGGAGCTCAAGAAGCCGCCGTCGATCTCGGAGACGCTCGACTGGGCGCGGACGCTCCTGGCGCTGGGCTTCGACACGATCGACGAGAAGATCGCCCGGTCGACCCTGAACGTGCTGCTCAAGTACCAGCAGGACCTCGAGAAGGCCGGCCAGCACCTGCGGATGCCGCCTGACCCGTCGATGAACTGACGCAGGTCAGCGGCGGACCCCGCAGGGCACCCGGGTCAGGGTCTGCGCGGGGGCCAGTTGGACCTCGTCGTCCGCTGCGGCTCTTGCTGCCGCCTCACGGGCGGCTCGTTCAGCGGCTGCGGCATCCCGGACGTGCTGCGCTGCGGCATCGAGCATGACGTTGGCGCGTGCCCGGATCTCGAGGACGTGCTGGCGCAAGTGGGCGATGGCGGCTGCGACGGATCGACGCGCCTGCCAGTAGCCGTCGGTGGCGCGATCGGCGGCCGGCCCGGCCCAGACCGTCGGGAGCAGTCGCGTGCCCACGGGGCTGAACCAGTGCTCGAGCACGTCGGCCTCGACCGCGAGGTGGCGAGCCGTCTCCTGGAGTTCTTCGGCCTGTCGCTGCAGCACGAGCCCGCGGCGGAGGTGTTCGGCGGCGTTCACTGCGGTCCCCTTGTCCACATGTTCCGTGTCACTTCAATGCTTTCCATGTTATCGTAGGTGATCGTCGCCCGATCGGGGAGACGGGCTGTGGACGAAGGGGGATGGCATGGAACGGGTGGTCTTCGACCTCGAACCTGCGGGCGAGTTGGCGCAGCGGCTGACCTCGACGGCGTACGCCCTCGAGGACCGTGGCCGACGTGTGGCCCACCTCCTGCGCGCCGCGGACCGTGACGCGGTGACCGTCGCCCGCCTGGTGGACGGCGCCGCCGAGTGGTCGCGTGCGACGTCGGCCGACCTGCAGTGGCGGCTGGACTACCTGGCCCAGTGCCAGGTTGGTCTACCGAACCCGCAGACCACCACGCTCCCGGACGGGATGACGGCGTCGTACCTGCCGTTCGACAGCCGGGCGGAGGCCGACCGGTGGCTGAAGGGCTCGTTGCTGCACGGCCGACTCCTGGCTGCCTTCGACGAGGTCGACGACGACGCCGTGCGCTTCGAGGTCGACCTGCTGGCGGCCATGGCCTCGGACCCCGTGGTGCTGGCCGGCTTCGCCAGCATGCTGGGAACCGATGGTCTCGCCGGGTTGGTCGACCGCATCGACCGCGCCCGGGACCTCGACCCCACCGACTCCTGGCGTG
>CBDTZE010000336.1:0-3078 GCA_965364815.1 uncultured Nitriliruptoria bacterium
GGCTCGTCCCAGACGGTGCCGGCGGAGACCGACAGTTCCGGCTGCAGGACGGCCTGCAACTCCATGTCGATGCGCCAGTCACGGCTGCCGGCGTTGGGAGCGTCCTGCGGGTCGCCGGTGCTGGCAGCGGTCTCTGGCGTGTGGAGCTTGAGCCCCAGCCGGGCGCGGCTGGACGTGCGGCGCTCCAGCGCGGGGGCGGCCCACTCGGCGGCCTCGGCGGCGATGTCGGCCGGGCGGAAGGACATGTTGCCGACGACCGGGTCGGGACCGGAGAGCGACTCGCTCCAGGACTCCACCCACGGACGACGAGGCGTGCGACCGCGACCATCGGTGCCGGGGCGGCGACCGCCGCGGCCACAGACGTCGGCAACAGCGTCGAGGAACGCCATCAGCAGGTCGCGGGATTCCCACGGCTCGCCGTCGCGACGCGCCAGCGCGTGACCGGCCGGGGGCATGGCCTCGGCCAACAGGTCGACGCGCGGGTCGGCGCCGGGCGCAGCACGCCACAGCGAGACGGCCGTGCCCGCCCGGACACCAGCCCGGACGTAGGGCAGCAGGTGGCCCTCGGCCACGAACTCGAGGCCCAGCTTCGACGCCAGTGACCACGCCGACAGCGAATCGGATGGACGCTTCCAGGCCGGCCACGCATCGCGCGTCGGCATGGCGGCCAGGACGCGGACCATCGGCAGCACCGGCACAAGGCGGGCGTCGACGTCGCGTTCCTGCAAAGCGCCGTCCCCGGTGGGCACCACGAGGCGGACCGGGTCGTGCTCACCGGAGGGCAGGCCGAGTGCTGCAGCAGCCGCGGTCAGGTCGTCAACGCCCCAGAGAGCGAAGGCGCCAGCAGCCGGCACACCGTCGGACGGCACGAAGGTCACCTGCAGCCGACCGGCTTCGACACGTTCGACGTCCGCGCCAACGGTGAGGGGTGCGTCGATCGTGCTCGACAAGGGCTGTCCGAAAATGGAGGGAGAGGGAAACGCTGAGCCTACAACGGACGATTTCGGTCACCCGTCGATCGCTCAGATGCACAGCCCGTCGTCGGTCACGCCGCGCCCGCACAGGATCGTGGCCTCGACCGAGCCCAGGCCCACCTCACCGTTCTCGTTGCGTCCGAACACGTGGACGCGCAGGCCCAGCACCGAGTCGTCGGCAAGGCCGACCACGTCGTAGGTCACCTCGTCGAGGTCCCCGGTGGACGGCCCGATGGTCATCGTGATTCGTGACGGCGGCTCGCGAGACGCGAGGGCCTGCGCCACGACGAGCCCAAGGGCCTGGACGTCCGCCGCGGCGGGGCGCTCCCCCAACTGCTGGACGACTCGCGCGGTGAGGTCGTCGGTCGCCCCGAGTTGGCCGATGAACGAGCTGTTGACCCACCCGGGCGTCCCGTCAACGTCGACAAGGAGCCAGATCGAGGAGTCCAGGAGCCGGCCGTCGCCCAGCGAGACGGCCAGGCCGGTTGCTGCGATCGTCGCGACGACGTCGAAGTCGACACCCGGGCCAGCGCGGACGTTGAGGAGGTCGTCGTGGGCCACGCCCACGGCCGCCACCTCGCTCCCCGTCGACGGGACGATGTCGAACGGTTCGCCCGGCAGGTCGTCCGGGGACGTGACTGCAGGCGCACTGGTCGGGGCGATCGGACTCGCCGTCGCCGACGGGACGACCGGCGTGGTCACATCGGCCTCGCCACATGCACCCAGTGCGAGCAAGGCTGCCAGCAACGCTGCTCGGACCGTTGGTCCCGTCATGTCGCCCCCTCGTCGGGATGGCAGCGTAGGGCCGGATTGCGTCGACGTCGTCCGCGTGCGGCAGACTGGCCGCCCGACACCGAAGCCTGGATCTGCCGTGCCCGACGTCCTGCGAATCGCCAACGCCTCCGGCTTCTACGGCGACCGGTTCGACGCGCCTCGGCAGATGCTCACCGATGGTCGCATCGACGTGCTCACCGGTGACTACCTCGCTGAACTCACGATGTTGATCCTCTGGCGGACACGTCTGCGCAAGCCCGAGGCGGGCTACGCCTCGACGTTCCTGCACCAGATGCGCGACTGCCTCGGCATCGCGCTGGACCAGGGCGTGAAGGTCGTCGTGAACGCTGGCGGGCTGAACCCGTCCGGGCTTGCCGAGGGCCTGCGGGAGTTGGCCGCCGAACTGTCCCTGGACGCCAAGATCGCCCACGTCGAGGGCGACGACCTGCTGGGCCGTCTTGAGGAACTGCAGTCGGCCGGGCACGACCTCGCCAACCTCGACACGGGCGCGTCACTGGCGTCCCTGGCCAACGACCCGCTGACGGCCAACGCCTACCTCGGCGGGTGGGGCATCAAGGCCGCACTCGACCGTGGTGCGGACGTCGTGGTCACGGGGCGTGTCACGGACGCCTCGCTGGTCGTCGGGCCGGCGGCCTGGCACTTCGGCTGGGGCCGTGACGACCACGACGCGTTGGCCGGGGCCGTCGTCGCCGGCCACGTCATCGAGTGCGGTCCGCAGGCCACCGGCGGCAACTACTCCTTCTTCACCGAGGTCTCGGGACTGGAGCACCCGGGCTTCCCGTTGGCCGAGATCCGGGCCGACGGCTCCAGTGTCATCACGAAGCACGACGGCACCGGCGGCCTGGTCGACGTCGGGACCGTCACGGCGCAACTCCTGTACGAGATCGGGGACCCGACCTACCTCAACCCCGACGTCGCCACCGACTTCACGTCGATCGAGGTGACACAGGAGGGGCCCGACCGGGTCCTGCTCTCCGGCGTCCGAGGCACCCCGCCGCCGACCACCAGCAAGGTCTGCATCAACACCCTCGGCGGTTTCCGCAACGCCATGACCTTCGTGCTGACCGGCCTGGACATCGACGCGAAGGTGGACCTGGTCAAGCGGACCGTTGGGGCCCACGTCGACCTCGACGCGATCGACGTCGTCGACTGGCGCGTCGTGCGCGGGCACGAGGACGCCCCGACCAACGCGGAGGCCGCGACCTTCCTGCACCTGACGGTCAAGGACCCCGACCAGGACAAGGTCGGCCGCCGCGGCTTCACCGCGAAGTTGGTCGAGATGGCGCTGGGTTCGTACCCGGGCTTCACG
>CBDTZE010000337.1:0-3077 GCA_965364815.1 uncultured Nitriliruptoria bacterium
AGACCTACGCCGAGTGGTCGGCCGAGACGCTTGCCCGCGCCGCCACCGGCCCCCGCACCCGCCCCGCCGCCGGCACCCGACCCGTTGCCAGCCACCGGGGGCGGTTTCGTGCTCGGCGCGGTGCTGTTGCTCGCACCGCCAGTTCTGCGCGCTCGACGGGGCAGCCATGGACGCCTTTGAGATGGCTGGACACTGGTTGTTACCCTGACCTCGCTATTCCGGGATGGTGTAATTGGCAACACAGCTGGTTCTGGTCCAGTCATTCAGGGTTCGAGTCCTTGTCCCGGAGCTGGTGCGATACCGTCGCGCCGCCTGCTCACGCAGGAACTCGCAAGTCCTGCTCCCGTCGTCCAGCGGCCTAGGACGCTGCCCTCTCAAGGCGGTAACGAGGGTTCAAATCCCTTCGGGAGTACCAGCAAGTGGCAGCCTTCGGGCTGCCACTTCTGGTTTTGGTCCATGACGGCGGACCCGTCGGCCGGGCATCGTGGTTGCCTGCGGGTCGATGGAGGTGGGCATGGAGATCGTCGCGATGGTGATCGTCGGTGGGATGCTCGCCCTGCTGGTCGGGGTGTTCGTCTGGTCCGGCGTGCGGGGCTTCGCTGGGGTGCGCGTTCGCGGCCCGCGTCGCGACCTCGCCCTGTTGGACCTTCCGCACGGGCTCGCTCCCGGGGTGCGTGAACCGCTGGCGCTTCGGGCCGCCTTCGCGTTGACCGGGCGGGGCGACGTCGTCGACGTCGGCCAGGCCTGGATCGGCACGTTCCGCGGCGGCGAGTTGGGATTGGTTGACGCCCACGTCAAGGTGGCGCCCGGGGTCGAGCCCCAGGCCCACACCATCGTCACGCTGGACGTCGACCAGCGGTGGCCCTGGACGCGTCTGCGGCACCGTGACGTCCTGGGGGTGCACGTGGACGTCCCGGAGATCGTCCTGCAGGGCGACGACCTCGGCCCGGCCACGGCGACCTGGGTCGTCGAGGGCTACGACCCCGAGGTCGCCCATCGGATGATCCGCCCCGAACTGCTGGTCTGGCTGGAACGGCTCGACCGGCCGGTCGTGGTCGAGTTCACGCCCCGCCACCTCCTGGTCGCCGCCGTGGGCCGCATCCCGGAGGCGGACCTGCACCGGCTGGTCGAGATCGCCGTCGGCGTCGTCGACCACGTTCCCGCCGACCTCCGCCACGAGCTGGCAACGGATGTCGAGGACTGACCGGTCTCAACCCTGCAGGAAGCGCCCCAGGCGAGTGTGGCAGTCGACGACCGCCTCGATGGGGACGTACTCGCCCCGCTGGTGGGCCTGCGTGGTGAGGCCCGGCCCGTAGTTCAGGGCCGGCACGTCGATCTCTGCGAAGCGGGCGACGTCCGTCCAGGCCTGCTTTGCCGCGACCGTCGCTCCGAGCGCGTCCACGAACTGCTGCACGATGGGCTGGTCGAGGCCGGGGCGGGCCCAGCGGGAGTGGTCGATCACCTCGACGTCGGCGCGGTCGCCGACGAGTTGCCGCAGTTCTGCCTCGACCTCGTCATAGCCCCGTGATGGGGCGAAGCGGAAGTTCACGTTGAGCATGAACTCGCCGGGCAGGACGTTGCGGGCGTTGTCGGTCCAGGCCTGCGTGACGTTCAGGACGTCCTTGTAGACGATCCCGTCCACGTCGACCTCGCGGGGCGCGAACGCGGCGAGGTCGGCCAGCAGGGGCAGAGCCTTGTCGACGGCGGACTCGCCGTGCCAGGGCCGAGCTGAGTGCGCCTGCCTGCCGCGGACGGTCAGGACCGCGTGGATGGCTCCGAGGCAGCCGAGCTGGACCTCGGCGTCGGTTGGCTCCAGCACGATCCCCAGCGCAGCGTCGGCAAGCCACGGGACCTCGCGAAGGACGTCGGCCAGTTCGTTGTGCTCGGCCGGGCCCTCCTCCTGCGAGTACAGGACCAATGCCAGGGCGTACGGCGACGAGGCACGGAGTTCCGGGTCCTCGAAGAGGCGCATCGCGACGACGTTGCCAGACTTCATGTCCGACGTGCCGCGACCCACGACGACGTCGCCGTCGGGGCGCGACTCGACGCGGGTCTCGCGGTCGTCGTCCGTCGGCGGCACCACGTCGAGGTGGCCGACCAGCAGGACCAGTGGTCGCGCTCCGCCGTCCCGGTCGCCGTCGTCCGGCCCACCGATCACGACGGAGTTGCGGACACGCGTGATGGCCTCGCCGAGGTTGGTGTAGCGAGCCTGGACGTGGTCGGCGATCGCCTCTTCGTCGCCGGTGACCGACAACATCCCGCAGTGCTCGACCAGGCGAGCAACCAGGTCGTCGCGCACGGCGTCGTCGTCGGTCGCCATGGTCACACCTGGACCGCGAACTCGCGCAGGGCGTCCTCCAGCGAGGTCTTCTGGTTCGTCGAGGCCTTGCGCTCACCGATGATCAGGGCGCAGGTCAGGTTGTAGGTCCCGGCCTTGAAGTCCTTCGGGCGGGTGCCGGAGATCACGACGGAGCGGGCGGGGACGCGGCCACGGTGCTCGACGGGTTCGTCGCCCGTGACGTCGATGATCGGCGTGGACGCGGTGAGCACGACGTTGGCGCCCAGGACGACCTCGGGTTCAAGGTGGACACCCTCGACGACGATGGCGCGAGAGCCGACGAAGCAGCCGTCCTCGATGATGACCGGCTTGGCGCCGGGCGGCTCGAGGACGCCGCCGATGCCGACGCCGCCGGAGAGGTGCACGCCCCGACCGATCTGCGCGCAGGAGCCGACGGTGGCCCAGGTGTCGACCATCGTGCCGGAGCCGACGTACGCCCCGATGTTCACGTAGGACGGCATCATGATGACGCCGGACTCGAGGTGGGCGCCACGTCGTGCGACGGCGGGCGGGACGACGCGGACGCCGGCCTCGGCGTAGCCCGTCTTCAACGCGAGCTTGTCGTGGAACTCGTAGGGGCCGACCTCGAAGGACGCCATCTGTGCTTGCTTGAACAGCAGCAGGATCGCTTTCTTGGTCCAGGCGTTGACGGTCCACTCACCGTCCTCGCCCTTCTCCGCGACGCGGACCTCACCGCGGTCCAGCAGACCGATCGTCTCCTCGACAGCCGCACGGGCGT
>CBDTZE010000338.1:0-3064 GCA_965364815.1 uncultured Nitriliruptoria bacterium
GGTCGCCACGTGCTCGCGGCCTCGCTGTCGCCTGCAGATGCCCAGTGGGCACGCGAAACATGGGGCGCGGCTGCCGCGGACCGTGGCGTCGTGGTCGCGCCCACGTTCGGTGCCGCGGCGGTGCTCGGTGATCTCCTGGCCGCCATCGCGGCGGATGCCACGGGAGCCGCGCAGGAGGTGCACGTGGCCCACCTGGTGGTCGAGCGCGGAGGTGTGCTGGCGCATGCGACGGCCGGGCTGCGGGCGGAGTTGGCCGCGTTGGTCGGTACCCGGGCCGTGGTCCACCTCGGCGGCGACCTCGTCCTCGAACCCGTTGGTGAGCGACGCCGCCTGGCCTGGTTCGCCCGCCCCGTCGGCCCCCACCATGCCGCAAGCATCCCTGCGCCCGAGGTGGTCACGATCCCGTGGCACCACCCCGATGTTGCGCTCGTGGACGGGCATGTGGCCATGACCAGCTGGCGCGCCGAGGTCTTCCAGGCCCTTGGCAACCTCTCCGCCGCCAATGCTTCGGTGGCCGGCCGACTGCGCCGACGGGTCCTGCGCCCAGCACGCCGCGTCCGGACCCTCGACGGCGGGGGACCGCGATGGACGACCATCGCCGAGGCCTCCGGCGCGACCGGGGTGGCGCGGGCGTGGGCGAACGGGCACGACCTGCAACACCTCACGGGAGAGATCGTCGCGCACCTCGCCGACCAGATCCTCACCACGCAGGCCCGTGGCGTGCTGGCGCCCGCACAGTTGGTGGACCCCGGCGACTTCCTGGACACGCTGACGGGCGTGGCCGACCTGCGCTGGGCGGTGGTGCGGCCGCGCGAGGACTGATCGAGCTCAGCGCGTCAGCGCAGGGACAACGATCGCGGCCCAGACGATGGCGACGACCAGGGTGTTGAAGGCCGCGTGGAATGTCGCGGCGTGCAGCACGCCCGCCGCCTGGAGTCGCTCGACGTCGAACAGGTGGGCCTGGACGTCGAGCGAGCCAGCAGCGTCCTCGAGGGCGATGCCGGTGACCGCCGGCACTCCTGCGGCGACGCGGTGCCGGGCCTCGGCGACGGTTCGTTCGCGGGCGGCCTGGCGGGACCGCTTCGTGGGACGAAAGGCGCCGAGCACGGCATCCGGCACGCGCGCTCCCGGCGGCCCGAGCGCGACACGGCGATAGGTCCGGCCGTAGACCCAGCCGGCGACGGAGATGGCCAGGACCGCCCCGAGCGGGACCAGCATGATGAGGTGCGCCAGGCCGAACTTCAACGCAGCCCAGGCCTCGCGCTTGCGGTCGAGGACCTCGATCCCCGCCCGGAAGACCTCTTCCTCGATGAAGGCCAGCCAGGGCAGGAGGAGGACCAGGAAGCCCAGGAAGGCGGTGGTCAGCGCGGCGAGCGCCCAGTCCGGGCCGACCTCGGGCGCCGGTCCGAGCGCCCCGGCGGCCTGTTCCAGCGGGGTGAACACCGCGTTGCCCTCGAAGGCAACCAGGGAGCCCAGTCCCAGTCGCAGGAGGGGGACGAACGTCAACAGCGTGGTGGCCACGACGGCCACGAGGGCGAAGAGGGCGATGGCGCGGACCCAGACGCCCCACGTCATCCCTCGCCAGATGGTGAAGAGCAGGTCCCGACGTGACCAGGCATTGCGAGCAGAACGAACCAGGACCACCAGGATCCACACCGAGATGGCGATCCGCAGGAGGTTGGGCAGGTCCAGGGCGTCGAGCATGGACCGGAGCGTAGGGAGGTTTGCCTGCGGGCCCTGTTGGGGCCGGGCGTTCGCTGTCCACCTCGTGCCGGGCCCGACCGCGCCGTGACGTCCCGTCAGACGGACGTCCCACCCCGGCTGTAGTTTGCGGGGTACGGACCTCGGGCATGCCTCACGGCTCACCCCCCGCATGTCTGCACAACCAGGAGCACCACGTGGCATCCACCTCGACCGACCAGCGCCTCTCCGCCGCGAAGGGCGCTGCAGGCACCGCCGCAGGCGCCGTGACCAACGCCGCACGTGCCGTGCTTCGCGCGATCGTGGCCATCCCCATGATGATCGGACGTCTCGGCGTCGTCGCCGGCAAGTCCGGCGTCCACCTCGGGACCGTGGTGGCAGCGTTCTCCAATCTGCTGTCCGACGGGTCGTCCAAGGCTCGCGTCGCCATGGAGAAGGCCAAGGCCATCGACGTGCACGACTACTCCTTCGAGGCACCTCGCGTGGTGACCAAGCAGGCCCGACGCAAGGAACGTGGCCGCCGCTTCGGGCTCTTCGCCCTGGTGGCTGGGATTGCCGGCGGTCTCGGAGCGGGCATCGCGTTCGCGACCAAGCGTCGTCGCGAGCAGGAACTGCAGGTCGAGGAGGACCTCTGGACCGCCGCAACGACCGAGGTGCATCGCCCCGGTGTCGGTGACGACGAGGTCATCGACGTGACGGCGGCAGACCGCTGAGCCAGGACAAACTGCTCGGCGACGAGGACGTCGCCGGAGAGGTCCTCGGCGTCCTCTTCTCCGATCCCGCCACCGGCTACGGCGTCATCCTCCTGGATGGCGCCGACGGCGCTTTGCGGGCGACGGGACCGCTGTCGGATCTCGTCGAGGGCCAGAAGGTGCGGCTGGTCGGCGAGTGGAAGGAGCACCCCAAGCACGGGGACACCTTCAACGCGACCATGTACGAGCAACTGGTCCCGACGACGAAGGCCGGCGTCCGCAACTTCCTGCTCTCCGAGCGGTTCGACGTGTCGCCCGGGATCGTGGAGCAGGTGCTGGCCGCGTTCGGTCGCAAGGCCGGCGGGATCATCGCGGCCGGGTCGCAGGCCATGATCGAGGCCGGCATCGATCCGGAAGCCGCGAAGCGACTCCACCGTGACTGGGTCGCTGGGCAGGCGCTGTCGGACATCGTCCTTGCCTTCGATCGCGCCGGGGTCCCGGTGGAGGCGGCGCGCTCCGCCCATGCCCGCTTCGGCGCGGATGCCGTTCGCCTCGCCACCGAGGCTCCCTACGACCTGTTGGATGCAGACCGCGTGCGCTTCGCCCATGCCGACGCGCTGGCGCGGGCGGCAGGGATGTCCGCCACCGACCCGGCCCGCCTGGCTGCCGGC
>CBDTZE010000339.1:0-3055 GCA_965364815.1 uncultured Nitriliruptoria bacterium
GTGGGACTGTCCGGTGCTGACCGCGTCACGCTCGTGGCCTGTCGCCTGGAGACCGGTCGCACCCACCAGATCCGGGTGCACCTGTCGGAGGCCGGCGCGTCCGTCGTCGGTGACCTGACGTATGGGGCGCGGCGTCGGTTCTCGGCCGAACTCGGACTGGAACGGCTGTTCCTGCATGCCGCATCGTTGACCTTCACCCACCCGGTGTCCGGCGAGTTGGTCACGACGACCGAGCCCCTGCCGGACGACCTCAAGGCTGCGGCCACGGCCGCAGGCATCGACCCCGACACCGACGTGCATGCCGTGACGCGCGCCGGTGGGGGTGAGAAAGCCGCGTCGTGACCGACGACGGGGCGCTGCGCCGACTCGACGACCGGCTGGTGCCGGGGCTGCAGCACGCGACGCAGTCGACCGTCTCGCTGATCGGTGCACCGTTCGTGGCCAGTCACCGGCTGGAGAAGCGCTTCCTGCGTGGGCGCCCGTACCAGTTCGCCTGGCGGCGACGTCGGCTGGTTCGCACCGTCGTGGTCCTCCTGGCGCTGCTCGGGTCGGCGGTGCACTTCAACCGCTATCCCGACCTCCTCGAGGCCCGCGCCGCAGAGCGCGCCGCCGCGCTGCGCCAGAGCGTCAGCCAACCGGACGCCTTGTTGCCGGCGGACCTCGCCAGCGGCGTCGTCGTGCACGGCCCGACCGTGGGCGTGGCCTCCGCCGACTACATCGCAGACCGTGCAGCCGTCCTGGCTTCGGCGGATGACGGCGTCCGACTCGCCGTGGTCTCGTTCGTTGGCTTCGTCCCCGCGGAGTTCGCGGCGGCCGCGATCGGCTCGCTGGACGACGCACGCATCCTGCGGGCCCAGTATCGGCTTCCGGACGTCAAGGCCCGCCCACTGGAGACCGAGGTCGTCTCCGGCGACGTCGAACGCTCCATGGAGCGCATCCTGGCCCAGGAGCGTGACCTGATCGTCGAGGAGGAGGAGTCGCTTGCCGAACTCCTCGCCTCCGGGACGATGCAGGATGAAGCGTTCGAGGCCGACGCCCGCAACCGGCTTGACGAGTTGCGCACGATCCGCAACGTGCTCGACGCCACGGCAGCCGTGGTCTTCTCGGTCGTCGTGCGCGCCGAGGTCGAGGACCTGCGCACGCTGGCCGAACAGGACGGGATCAGGCTCGTGGATCTGGTTCCGGCCGAGGTGGAGGAGGAGGGCTCGCTGTTCTTCGGCCTTCGCCCCGACGACGTGCGAGAAGTCACCTTCGGTGTCCCAGCCCGGAGGTAGTGTCGAGGCAGGCCTCCGCGACTTCCCCCGTGGCGTCCGACCGACAGGTGCTGCGATGGCCATGGCCATCGTGGGCGCCCCGCATGCGACCCGCTGGGGGAGCCGTACGTGAGCGACTCTTTCGTCCACCTGCACGTGCACACCGAGTACTCGATGCTCGACGGTGCCTCGCGACTCGATGACCTCGTCGACGTCTGCGCGAAGGATGGGATGCCCGCGGTCGCGATGACCGACCACGGCGTGCTGTTCGGTCTCGTCGACTTCTGGAAGGCCGGCAAGGCCGCGGGTGTCAACCCGATCCTGGGCTGTGAGCTCTACCAGGCCGAGGGATCGCGATTCGACCAGACCCGGACCATCGGCGGGGACCGGTACTACCACCTGACCGCGCTGGCCCAGAACGACGTCGGCTACCAGAACCTCGTCCAACTCTCGACCCGGGCCTCTCTGGAGGGCCAGTGGTACAAACCCCGCACCGACATGGAGCTCCTCGCGGAGCACAACGAGGGGCTCATCGTCCTGTCGGGCTGCCTCGGCGGAAAGATCAACCAGGCGTTGATGAAGGACGACGAGGCCACGGCCAGGCAGACGCTGTCGGACTTCAAGGACATCTTCGGGCCGGACCGCTACTTCGTGGAGCAGATGGACCACGGCATCCCGGAGCAGCGCAAGAACTGGCCGCTGCTGGAGCGCCTCGCGCGGGACATGGGTCTGCGGACCGTCATCACGAACGACTCGCACTACACCCGCAAGGAGGATGCGGAGGCGCACGACGCCCTGCTGTGCATCCAGACCGGGTCGCGCCTGGCGGATGAGAAGCGGTTCCGGTTCTCCGGCCCGGAGTACTACGTGCGCACGGCCGAGGAGATGTGGCGACAGTTCGGCACCGTCGCCCCCGACGCGCTGAAGGCCACGTTGGACATCGCCGAGATGTGCAACGTGGAGCTCAAGTTCGGGCTCGACCTGCTGCCCAAGTTCCCCTGCCCGGACGGCCTGAGCGAGTCCGACTTCCTGCGCGTCAAGGTGCAGCAGGGCGCGGAGCGGCTGTACGGCAGCCCCGTCCCCGTCGCCGTCCAGGAACGCATCGACTACGAGATGCGCGTCATCGGGGAGATGGGCTTCCCGGCCTACTTCCTGATCGTCGCCGACCTCTGTGACTACGCCCGCGGCGCGGGCATCCGCGTTGGTCCCGGCCGTGGCTCGGCCGGTGGTTCGGTCGTGGCGTACTGCACGGGCATCACCCAGGTCGACCCGATCCGCCACGGCCTCATCTTCGAGCGGTTCCTGAACCCCTCGCGCAAGGAGATGCCGGACATCGACATGGACTTCGACGACCGTCGACGTTCGGAGATGATCCGGTACTCCGCCCAGCGGTACGGCGAGGAGCAGGTCGCCCAGGTCATCACGTTCGGCACCATCAAGGCCAAGTCCGCGATCCGCGACGCTGCCCGCGTGCTCGACGAGCCCTTCCAGGTCGGCGACAACCTCTGCAAGATGATGCCCCCGGCCGTCCAGGGCCGGGAGTCCACGCTCAAGGAGGCCTACGGGCAGTCCTCGGAGCTGCGTGAGTCCAAGGAGGACCCGACCTACAAGCGCGTGCTGAACACGGCGGAGAAGCTCGAGGGCCTCAAGCGCCAGCACGGCATCCACGCCGCCGCGGTCATCATCGGTGCCCGGCCGTTGACGGAGACCGTGCCGCTGCTGCGCACGGACAAGGGTGAAATCGTCACCCAGTACGAGATGAAGGCGTGCGAGGCCATCGGCCTGCTCAAGATGGACTTCCT
>CBDTZE010000340.1:0-3045 GCA_965364815.1 uncultured Nitriliruptoria bacterium
CGTAGAGCGGCTTGAAGTCGTTGTCGACGTCGACGCCGAGGCGCGCCCAGGACTCGCCCTTGTACTTCTCCGGGATCTCGCTGGCGTCGCTGGGGAGGTCGCGAATGTGACCGACCGAGGACTCCACGACATAGCCGTCGCCGAGGAACTTGCCGATGGTCTTCGCCTTGGCGGGAGACTCGACGATGACGAGGGGCTTGGCCATTTTGGGGGTGACCGAACGGTGCGGGAACGGGTTTGCGGCGGACCCTGCGTCACCTGCCTGCGAGGTGTCGGCAGGGCCCTCGTGGCGGCCGAGTGAACCGCAGGAACCCGATCTCGCCACTCCGGCACCGCGGGACGGTGGCCGGGCGAGGGGTCAGCGGGCGCTGGGCAACGGGGTGATGAGCGTGTCGACAGGGGCGTGGTCGTCAACCAGGACGCGGGCCCCGGCGATGAATGCGGCGAAGCTCGTTCCGGCCAGTTCGACGGGGCTGCCGGAGCTCACCAGGACCGCTTCGTCATCCCCACGAAGGCCGTTCCTGGCGAGCATGTCGGCCACCGCGATCGGGTCGTCCGAGGCCACCATGACGAAGTTGCCACCAGCCTCGCCGCGCAGCCGCTGGGCCGGGGCGAAGATGGCCACGTGGTCGAACACGTCGGCCAGCGTGGCGGCCTCGGCACGTGCGAAGTCCAGCGAGCCGTAGTCGATCATGTTGAGCGCGTAGGTCCCGCCGGGGCGCAGCGAGGTGTGCACCACCTCGAGGAACTCGCGCGTCGTCAGGTGCCAGGGGACGGACACGCCGCCGAACGCGTCGCCGATGACCAGGTCGACGCTGCCGTCCTCGACCTCGCTGAGGGTCAGTCGCCCGTCGCCGATCCGCACGCGCAGGTCGTCGTCCAGCACGACGCCCAACTGCTCGACGGCGACGTCGACGAGGGTCTGGTCGATCTCCAGCACCAGGCTGCGGGTGCCGGGGCGGGTGGCGGCCAGGTAGCGAGGCAGGGACATGCCTGCGCCGCCGACGTTCACGACCTCGATCGCCTCACCCGGTGGGGCCACGAACTCCAGGACGTCCGACATCGTCTGGGCGTAGGAGAACGGCAGGTTCGTCGGGTCGTCCAGGTCGACGTAGCTGTGGCGCAGGGTGTCCAGGACCAGGATCCGGCCGCTGGCGTTGTCCTCGTCGACCACGACGCGGCCGCAGAAGTAGGCGGACTCGAAGTCGCAGGGCCCCGTCGAGGCCAGCGACAGCAGCCCCACCAGTACGGCCGCCACGATCGTCCCGGCGTTGGGGCGTGCCTTGCGCAGCCAGACCTCGAGGGCCAGGCCGCCCAGCACCAACGCCACGCCGACGACGCGGATCGTTGGGCGGGTCGGCAGCGCGGAGACCAGCAGGAAGCCCGTCACGAACGTCCCGAAGATCGCCCCGGCCGTGCCGATCGCCGACAGTCGCCCGACGACCGAGCCCGTGTTCTCGAGGTCCTTGAGTTGCAGCTTCACGACGGCCGGGTTGACGGCGGACAGCACCGTCGCCGGGGCGAAGAAGCCGGCGAAGGCCAGGAACACGATCGTCCCGGGGTTGGCGCCTTGCATGCCCGCGCCGAGGAAGTCGACCAGCGGCACGGCCGCCAGCGTCAGGATCCCGCCCAGTGCGATCGTCGGTCCCAGCAGCGTGCGAGGGTCGCGTCGGTCGGCCATGCGTCCACCGACGAACGAGCCCAGCGAGATGCCGGCGAGCACGGTCCCGATGATCCCGGTGAACGTCTCCAGGGTCACGCCCACGTACGGGGCGAGGAGGCGGCCGGCCAGGATCTCGAGGACCAGGACGGCCGCCGAGATCGTGAAGACCAGCGCAGCAGCTGCGGCAGGAGGCATGTGGTGACGACCGGGTCGGGGGCGCCGCGAGGCTACGAGGCCCGCCGCCAAGGGCCGTTGCGTGTGCATCCGCGTGCAACGGTGCACGTCGATGCACACGCCCGGGCCGTGTGGGTCAGGCGGGGGAGGTCATGGCGGCGGTGAGCGCCGTCGCCGCAGTCAGGCGTCGCCGCATCGCCAGGGCGAGGCCGAACCCGGTGACGAGCATCCACGCCCCGTACAGCGCCGGGACGATCGCCAGGTCGTCGTTCGACAGCACCGTGAGTGCGACGAAGATCGCGAGCGTGGTGTTCTGCAGACCGGCCTCGATCGCGATCGTGAAGGCCTGGACGAAGGGCTGCCTCGCCAGTTTTGCCAGCCCGAGGCCCATCGCCAGGGCTGCTCCGTTGAGTGTCAGGAAGGCAGGACCGAACCGCCGTCCCTCCACGCCGATCGTCGGGAGGTTCACGGCAACGATCCCGGCGACGAGCACTGCCATCAGGCCGGCGGCGAACTTCTTGGACGGCTCCTGGAGGCGGTCGGCGACGTCGGGGCGGCTGGCTCGGATGAACATCCCGATGATCAGCGGCAGGATCGTCAGGGCGAACAACTGGGCGACCAGGCGTGGGATCGGCAGGTCGACGTCTGCGGCATCGCCGGCAGCGAAGGTGTCGAACCCGGCCTGCAGCAGCAGGGGCAGCGACACGAACACGACCGTGTTGGAGATGGCCGTCAGCGTCACCGACAGCGCCCGGTCACCGTTGGCGAGGTGGATGATCAGGTTCGACATCGTCCCGCCGGGACACGCCCCGACGAGGATGATGCTGACGGCGAAGACCGGCTCGAGGTCGAAGGAGGACGCGACGAGGAAGGCCAGCGCCGGCAAGCCGATGAGCTGGGCCACCAGGCCGGCGATGACCGGGGCAGGCGTCGCCAGGATCCGCCGGAAGTCGGCCACGGTCAGGGCCATGCCCATCGCGACCATGATGATGCCGATCGCGATCGGCAGGCCGATCTCGATGGCTGGTCCGCCCTCCACGTTCGCTCCGTGTTCGGTCGGTGTTCGGTGTGTGTTCGGTCCCTGTTCCTAGCCAACCGCCGTCCCCGGTGCGGCGTACCGTCGCAGGCCACCCCATTCTCCGCCCGACCGGAAGCAAGCGCATGGCCGAGTACTGCTACGTGATGAAGGGCATGACGAAGGTCGTGCC
>CBDTZE010000341.1:0-3040 GCA_965364815.1 uncultured Nitriliruptoria bacterium
CTGGCTGTACGTCTCCGCCAGGGCGATGTAGTCCGTGGGCGGGGCGAACTCGGCCGGGGCGTCCGCCGCGACCGCGCCGACGGTGGCGGCGAGGGCGGCAAAGGCGGTGACGGCGGCGCGCAGGCGCATGGCGATCCTTGAACGAAGGGACTCTTCCCCTCTTCGCCATCACGGGACCGGAACCCTTGCCCGGCGGTCGATCCGCGCGCCCCGCCCCACGCCCCGATGCGACCAGATGCCGCGATGTGTCACCACGCCGCTCATACGCGGCACCACGACACATCGCGGCACCACGACGTGCCTCAGGCGAGACGGATCGGGTAGCCGGCCTCGCGCATCGCCTTCTCGATCTCGGCGATGTGGTCGTGGCCACGGGTCTCGAGCTCGACGAGCACCTCGACCTCGCCGTGCCTCAGGGACCGTTCGAAGCGGTGATGCTCGATCGCGACGACGTTGGCCCGCATCCCGGCGAGGAGGGTGAGCAGTCGCACCAGGCCGCCGGGGCGGTCGTCCACGGTCGTCTCCATGGTGACGTACCGGCCCTCGGCGTTCAGGCCCGAGGTCATCAGGCTGCGCACCAACAGGGGGTCGACGTTCCCGCCCGAGAGGATCGCCACCACTGGCCGGTCCCCCACCTCGACGAGGCCCTCGCGCAGCGCGGCGACGCCGACGGCGCCGGATGGCTCGACCAACAACTTGGCGCGTTCGAGGAGGTACACGACGGCCCTGGAGATGGCGTCGTCGTCCACGGTGACGATCTCGTCGACCAGTTCACGCACGTGGGCGAGGGTGATGTCGCCGGGGCGCTTGACCGCGATGCCGTCAGCAATCGTGTCCACACGAGGCAGCGCCTCAGGATGGCCGGATGCCAGCGCGGGCGGGAAGGACGCGGCGCCGGTGGCCTGCACGCCGATGACGCGCACGTCCGGGCGCAGCGCCTTGACCGCGACGGCGATTCCGGAGATCAGCCCGCCTCCGCCGACGGGCACGACGACCACGCCGAGGTCCGGCAGTTCCTCGATCAACTCCAGGCCGATCGTGCCCTGCCCGGCGATGACGTGGTGGTGGTCGTAGGGATGCACGAGGACGACGCCGTGTTCGTCGGCGTACTCCTTGGCCAGGCCGAGGCACTCGTAGACCGATTCGCCTTCGAGGATGACCTTCGCCCCGTACGCCTCGGTCGCCTGGAGCTTGGGCAACGGGGCCGACGTCGGCATCCAGACGGTCGCCTCGACGCCCTGCATGCGAGCGGCCAGGGCGACGCCTTGGGCGTGGTTGCCGGCCGAAGCGGCGACGACGCCCCGCGCCTTCTCCTCGTCGGAGAGTTGCGCGATGCGGTTGTAGGCCCCCCGGACCTTGAAGGACCCGGCGCGCTGCAGGTTCTCGCACTTGAGGCGGATGTCGCCGTTGCACGCCTTGGACAGGGCGCGCGAAGGCTCGAGTGGTGTCGCCTGGATGACGCCGTCCAGCCGCTCGGCCGCGGCCCGCACGTCCTCGATGGTGACCAGTTCCACGCTGCCTCCTGTGTGCGGGCCCAGCGTAGGCTCAGGCGAACAACCCTTGCCCCAAGTCACCACCGAAGGCCCTGCCATGTCCGACGTCCGCATCGCCAAGGACACGATGGGTGAGATGGAACTGCCCGCCGACGCCCTGTACGGCGCGTCCACACAGCGAGCCGTCCTGAACTTCCCCGTCTCCGGCCAGCCCGTCCCGGCCGAGATCATCCACGCCCACGCCCTGATCAAGTGGGCGGCCGCGACGGCCAACGAGGAACAGGGTGTCGTCGAGGCCGACGTCGCCCAGGCGATCCGTGACGCTGCCGACGAGGTCATCGCCGGCAAGCTCGACCGGCACTTCCCGGTCGACATCTACCAGACCGGTTCTGGCACCTCGACGAACATGAACCTCAACGAGGTCATCGCCAACCGCGCCAAGCAGCTGCTGGGCGAGGACCTGACGTCGGACAAGGTCCACCCCAACGACCACGTCAACGCGTCGCAGTCGTCCAACGACACGTTCCCGACCAGCTGCCACGTCGCCGCCGCCGTTGCCGCGTCCGACCAGCTGCTGCCGGCCCTGCGCCACCTGCGTGGCGGCCTGGTCGCCAAGGCCGAGGCCTGGAAGGACATCGTCAAGTCGGGGCGCACCCACCTCATGGACGCAACGCCCGTCACGCTGGGCCAGGAGTTCGGCGGCTACGCCCGCCAGATCGAGCTCGGCATCCAGCGCGTCGAGTCCGCGCTGGAGCACATCCACGAGCTCGCGATGGGCGGCACCGCGGTCGGCACGGGCCTGAACATGCCCGACGGCTTCGCCGTCCGCGTGATCGGCC
Source organism: uncultured Nitriliruptoria bacterium (assembly GCA_965364815.1). Classification (GTDB taxonomy): domain Bacteria; phylum Actinomycetota; class Nitriliruptoria; order Nitriliruptorales; family Nitriliruptoraceae; genus CBDTZE01. The sequence continues at coordinate 2,333 of CBDTZE010000341.1, forward strand.
TGATGGCAGAGCGCACCGGCCTGCCCTTCCGCGAGGCCGCGGACCACTTCGAGGCCCAGGGTGCCCGTGACGCCCTCGTCGACCTGTCGGCTGCGCTCAAGACGGTCGCCGTGTCGCTGATGAAGATCTCCAACGACATCCGCTGGATGTCGTCGGGCCCGCGCACCGGCCTCTACGAGATCGCGCTCCCGGCCATCCAGCCCGGCTCGTCGATCATGCCCGGCAAGGTCAACCCGGTCATCCCGGAGGCTGCCCGGATGGTCGCTGCCCGCGTCATCGGCAACGACGCCTGCGTCACCGTCGGCGGCCTTGGGGGCGAGCTCGAGCTCAACGTCATGATCCCCGTGATGGCCTCGTCCGTGATCGAGTCGATCACGCTGCTGAGCAACGTCTCACGCATCTTCGTGGACAAGTGCCTGGCTGACGCCGAGGCGACCGAGAACGGTCCGCTGCTGGTCGAGAAGTCGCTGATGCAGGTCACCGCCCTCGTCCCGGAGATCGGGTACGAGCGCTCTGCCGCACTGGCCAAGACGGCCCACAAGACGGGCCAGACGCTGCGCGAGGCCGCACTGGCCGACGGCGTCGACGAGGCACTCCTCGACCGCGTCCTGGACTACAAGCGCATGGCCGAGGGCGGCATCCTCTGATCGCCTGACCGACCACACGCCCGGGGCGTGTGCATCGACGTGCACCGTTGCACGTGGATGC
>CBDTZE010000342.1:0-3016 GCA_965364815.1 uncultured Nitriliruptoria bacterium
GATCACGTGACCGTGCGTGTCGGCGAGCACCTGGATCTCGACGTGCCGCGGCCGAAGCAGGGCGCGTTCGAGGATGAGGACGTCCGAACCGAAGGCCGACATGGCCTCGCGCCGGGCAGCGGCGATCCCCTCGGCCAGTCCGTCCGCGGTCTCGACCAGTCGCATGCCCTTGCCGCCACCACCGGCGGCGGCCTTGACCATCAGCGGGAAGCCGACGTCGCCGGCCTCCGCGATGAGGCGAGCGTCGTCCTGCTCCGCACCTTGGTAACCGGGGAGCAGCGGAACGCCGGCCTGCTTCATGCGGCGCTTGGCCGCGGCCTTGTCACCCATGAGGTCGATGGCCTCGGGCGTCGGGCCGACGAACACGATCCCGGCCTCGGCGCAGGCGCGGGCGAAGTCCGCGTTCTCGGACAGGAAGCCGTAGCCGGGGTGGATCGCCCCGGCGCCGGACTGCCTCGCAGCCTCGATCACCTTGGCGATGTCGAGGTAGGAGTCGCGGGCCGGGGCGGGACCGAGGTGGACGGCCGCGTCGGCGAACTGGACGTGCGGCGCATCGGTGTCGGCGTCGGAGAAGACGGCGACGGTCTGCAGGCCGGCGGCCTTTGCGGACCGCAGGACGCGCAGGGCGATCTCGCCGCGGTTGGCGACCAGGACGCGGTCGAAAGTCGTGGTGTCGGTCATGCGCGCCCCACCCCGAAGCTCAGCGGCTGCAGGTTGGCGTCGTCGCCCTCCTGTGCCGTTGCCAACAGAAAGCCCAGGACGTCCCGTGTGTCGCGTGGGTCGATCACGCCGTCGTCCAGGCGCCGGCCCGAGGTCACCCAGACCGACTCCTGTGATCCGAAGACCTCGGTGAGGTGCGCGACGAAACCGTCAACGAAGGCCTGGTCCAGTTCCTCCCCGCGTTTCGCGGCGCGGTCCTCGGCGACGATGCGCATGGTCGTGGCCGCCTGCTCAGCGCCCATCACGCCCGACTTGGCGTTGGGCCAGCTGAACATCGCGCGTGGGTCGTAGCCCTGCCCGCACATGCCGTAGTTGCCGGCGCCGAAGCTGGCCCCGATGAAGAACGTGAACTTCGGCACGTTGGCCGCCTGCACGGCCTGGATCATCTTCGAGCCGTGCTTGATCATCCCGCGGCGTTCCGAGTCGACGCCGACCATGTAGCCGGTGATGTTCTGCAGGAAGACCAGCGGCAGTCGCAGCTGGGTGCAGCGCTGGATGAAGTGTGTGGCCTTGGTCGCCCCGTCGTTGTCGATCGGGCCGTTGTTGCCGATGATCCCGATCGGGTGGCCGTGGACGGAGGCCTCGAGGCAGACCGTGGCCGGGCCGTAGCGCGGCTTGAAGTCCTCGAACCTCGACCCGTCGACCAGTCGGGCCACGACCTCGCGCACGTCGTAGGCCGTCCGGTAGTCCGTCGGAACGACGCCGGCGATCTCGTCGGGGTCGTACTTCGGCGGATCAGCAACGGCGGTCGGACGGATCCAGTCGCGGCCCCAGCCCATCGACCCGATGACGTCGCGACAGATGCGGATCGCATCGGCGTCGTCCTCGGCAACGTGCTCGACCAAGCCGGTCGTGGCCGCGTGCATGTCGACGCCGCCGAGTTCCTGGTCGTCAGCGATCTCCCCGGTCGCGGCCTTGAGCAGGGGAGGGCCGGCGAGGAAGGCGCGTCCCTGCTCACGCACGCCGATGACGACGTCGCTCATGCCGGGCATGTACGCCCCGCCGGCCGTCGAGGACCCATGGAGCACGGTGATGACGGGCAGGCCGGCAGCCGAATGACGGGCGAGGTTGGCGAAGGACCGCCCACCGTCGGCCCAGAGTTCGACCCGGTACTCCAGCAGGTTCGCCCCCGCGGACTCGACCAGCATGACCAGCGGCAGTCGGTGCCGGAACGCGATGTCCTGGATCCGCAGGGACTTGTGCAGGCCCGAGGTGGTGATGGCGCCGGCGTTGATCCCGCTGTCGCTGGCGGTGATCATCACCCGCACGCCCCGGACGAAGCCGATGCCGGCGATGCCGCCTGCGCCGGGCACGGACGTCTCCGGGTTCTCGTCATCGACGAGGTGCCCGGCGAGGTTGCCCAGTTCCAGGAACGGCGCGCCCGGGTCCAGCAGGCGAGCAAGGCGGTCACGAGGCGTGAGTTGTCCGCGCTGCTCGAAGCGTTCCCGCTTGCGCTCCGAGGCGTCGACGGCGCGTTGCTTGAGGTCGTGCAACTCCTCGACCAGCGCGAGCATCTGTTCGCGGTTGGTCGCGAACTGCTCCGACGACGTGTCGATGCGTGAGGTGAAGACCGCCACGGGCGCTCCTGATCGAAGACGGGACTTGCATCTGTGCCAGACCCAAGTCAAACTGATCTTGACTCAGAATGCAAACCGACGGAGCAGTCGCATGCCACCGACGACGACGACCCGCGGTGATCGCACCCGGACCGCGGTCCTCGCGGCCGCCGCTGTCCGCTTTGCGGACGACGGCTACGACGGCGCCACGGTCGCCAACATCGCCGCCGATGCCGGGGTGTCCGAACCGACCGTCGCCTTCCACTTCGGGAGCAAGTCGGGGCTCCTCGTGGCCGTGTTGCGCGACTGGTACGCGGACCTGCTGCGACGGTTGGAGGACGTGGTCGACGAGGCCGACGACCCCCAGGCCCGCCTGCGGAGCTTCGCGAGGTGGTGGCTTGCCCACAGCGCCGAGCATCACCTGCTGCTGGCCGTCTTCGGTCGCCAGGGCCGTCGCGCCGAGGACGACGAGGTCGTCCGTGCCTTCCGCGAGGAGAACCGCCGCGTGACACGCGTCTTTGACCGGCTGGTCGAGGACCTCCGTCACGTCGGGGCGCTGCGCCCCGACGTCCCGACCCGGATCGTCCGTGACGCGTTCTTCGGCACGACCGAGCACGTCCTGCTGGGGTGGGCGACCACGGGGCGACCCACCGACCTCAGCGCAGCAGCAGACGACTTGGTCGACCTGCTGTTCCACGGCGTGGGCGTCCAGGTCGCGGCGGCATCGGACGTCGAGGGTC
>CBDTZE010000343.1:0-3016 GCA_965364815.1 uncultured Nitriliruptoria bacterium
CGATGCCTCGTTGGCCGGTGAACGCGGTGGGCCGGTGCACGTCGTGGTCTCCGGGCTCGACCGCGTCGCCGAGGTCGGCAACGCCGTCGCCAGCGGTGGGGGACACGTCACCGTCACCGACGGACGACTCGACGTCGTGACCGTCCCCAGCCGACTCGTGGACGCCACCGGTCGCGTCGGTGGCCGTCAGTTGGCGGACCCCCTCGCCCGCATCCTCGACCGTGCCGTCGTGGCGTGGTCCAGCCGCGGTGGCGACATCGACGTCCCGGGCGGGGTGTTGCCCACCAGTCGGCGTGCCGCCGTCATGGGAATCGTGAACGTCACGCCGGACTCGTTCTCCGACGGGGGCACGCACGCCGACACCGCTTCCGCCGTCGCGCATGGTCTGCGCCTGGCAGCCGAGGGCGCGGACCTGGTCGACGTCGGTGGCGAGTCCACCCGGCCCGGTGCAACGGCCGTGTCGTCCCAGGACGAGATGGCCCGCGTCCTGCCGGTCGTCGAGAAGTTGGCGGCCGCGGGCGTCAAGGTCTCGATCGACACCACCAAGGCCGAGGTCGCGCGCCATGCCGTCGAGGCCGGCGCCGTGATGGTCAACGACGTCAGCGCCGGGCGTGCCGACCCCACGATGCTCACCGTCGTTGCGCGACTGCGGGTCCCGTATGTCGCCATGCATGCGCTGGGCACGCCACGGACCATGCAGGACGACCCGCAGTACGTCGACGTGGTGGCCGAGGTCTACGAGTACCTGGTCGCCACCGTGCGCCGGTGCATCGCCGCGGGGGTCGAAGAGCAGCGCATCCTGCTGGACCCGGGCATCGGCTTCGGCAAGACCGTGGAGCACAACCTCGCCCTGCTCGGTGCCCTTTCTCAGCTTCGCTCGGCCGGCCGTCCGCTGCTGGTCGGGGCCTCGCGCAAGTCCTTCATCGGCGCGATCACCGGGGTCGACGACCCATCCGAACGCCTGGCGGGCTCGCTTGCCGCTGCGGTCGGCGTCGTGAATGCCGGTGCGGCCATCGTGCGCGTGCACGACGTTGCGGAAACGGTGCGAGCCGTTCGCGTGGCGCAGGCGATCGCTGCCGGGGCGCCGGTGCCGTGGGACGAAGGGCCAGCCTGATGGATCGCATCGTCATCGACGGGCTCGAGGTCTTCGCGCACCACGGGGTCCTGCCACACGAGAAGCGACTCGGCCAGCGGTTCGTCATTGATCTCACCCTCGAGGTCGACCTCGAACGCCCGGGCCTCACCGACGACCTCGACGACACCGTCGACTACGGCCGGTTGGCGGCCGACGTCGAAGCCGTCGTCAAGGGTGGCCCCCACGACCTGATCGAGACCGTCGCCGCGAACGTGGCCGAGGTCGCGCTGGTGAACCCGCTGGTCCAGGCCGTCGAGGTCGTGGTGCACAAGCCCCACGTCCCGCTCTCCGTCCTGGCCCGTGAGGTTCGCGTCGAGATCCGGCGCGAACGGGGCGCCTGATGCCCGCCGTCCGCGCCCACCTGTCGATCGGATCGAACGTCGGCGACCGGCTGGAGACGGTCATCGCCTCGTTGTTCGCCCTCGATTCGACGGACGGGATCGCCGTCGCCACGATCAGCGGCGTCTACGAGACCGCACCGTGGGGCGAGGTCGACCAGGACCCCTTCCTCAACCTCGTCACGATGATCGCCACGACGCTGACGCCGCACGACCTGCTGGCGCAGTGCCAGGCCATCGAGGCGGAACTGGGCCGCGACCGTGCCCAGGAGACGCGCTGGGGCCCGCGCACCTGCGACATCGACGTCCTCACCTATGACGAGGAAGAGATCGACACGCCCGACCTCGTCGTGCCACACCCGCGGCTGACGGAGCGGGCCTTCGTGCTGGTGCCGCTGCTGGAGATCTGGGCCGGCGGTGCGCTGCCCGACGGCCAGCGTCTCACGAAGGCCATCGCCGCCTTGGCACCGTTGGAGGGCATCGACCTCCACGTCCGTCTCGAGGACGTCCCGGGCGCCGCGCCCAACCTGCGCCCCGACGGCCCCAGCGGTCCCGGAGCGATGTTGGCCGACCAGTGGAACCGGCCACTCGGGGCGCCTCCCGGCACGGAGCGCTGATGCGCGTCGCGATCATCGGCCCGGGTCGGGTCGGCACCGCCCTGGCGCTTGCCCTGCCACGCACCGGCCACCGCGTCGTCGCCGTGACCGGTCGGTCCGAGGACGCGATGGAACGCTTCGGACGCCAGGTCGCCGGCGTGCGTCGCTGCGCCACCGCGGCCGAGGCCGCTGGCCACGCCGAGCTCGTGATCGTCGCGACACCCGACGCCGTGGTCGGCGAGATCGTGCGCGGGCTGATGGCGCAGCAGGCGGTCAACGAGGGTCACAAGGTCATCCACCTCGCCGGCTCGCTCGGACTCGACGTCCTGCGGCCCGCGGCGCTGGCCGGTGCCAGGATCGCGGCGATCCACCCCGCCCAGACCGTCCCCGCGGGTGCCGACGCCGAGGTCTTCGTCGGGGCGGCCTTTGCCGTCACGACCTCGGCTTCCGACCGGGAGTGGGCGCACGAGTTGGTCCGCGACCTGGGCGGTGACCCGCACGACCTGCGTGACGAGGAACGCACCGCGTATCACGCGGCCCTGGTCCTCGGTTCGAACGCCGTCGCCGCTGCGGCCAGCGCCGCCCGGCAGTTGTTGCTGTCGATCGGTGTCGAGGACCCGTCGGCCTTCCTTGCTCCGCTGGCCCACCGTTCCCTGGACAACGCCCTCGAACGTGGCGCGTCCGCACTGACCGGGCCGGTGGTCCGTGGGGACGTCGCGACGATCGGGGCGCACCTCGCGGCCCTCGACGCGGACCGTCCGGAGCTGGCGGCGGCCTATCGCCACCTGCAGCGGGCCGTCCTGGCGCAGGCCAGGCTCGGCCTGTCAGCCGACGTGCAGACCGCCCTGCGCGATGCCCTGGCCGATCCGACCTGACCGTTGACGGTCGTGGTTCCGGACGGCCCGGTCGGCCCACTTGGGCTCACCTGACGGTCTCCGGGGCCGCAT
>CBDTZE010000344.1:0-3009 GCA_965364815.1 uncultured Nitriliruptoria bacterium
AGCTTCTCGGGGACCTCGGGCAGCCCGTAGACCTGCTGGCCGGTCAGGACACGTTCGCCGTCCGGCTCGAAGAACGGCAGCACGCGGGCCTTGGACCCGGTCGCGATCAGGACGTAGTCGGCGGCGAAGACCTGCGAGGTCCCGTCCTCGAGATCAGCGGTGACCTCGTGATAGCCCGACACCCGACCAGTCCCCAGGACGAAGTTGACGCCAGCACCGCAGACGCGGGTCTCGATGTCACGCGACTGGCTGGCGCCCAGTTCCAGGACCCCCGCCGCGACCTTCGGGAAGTCGACGATGTTGCGATCGAGGCTGTCCAGACCTGCCACGTGGATGCCCAGCTCTGCGGCGTGGTGCACCCAACCCATGGCCTCGGCAGCGACGATCAGGGCCTTGGAGGGCACGCAGTCCCACAGGACGCTGTTGCCGCCCAGCCCCTCCTTGGAGATCACCGTGACGTCGGCGCCGAGTTCCGAGGCGACCAACGCGGCTTCGTAGCCGGCGGGGCCACCACCGATGATGACGATGCGCTGCTGCTTGCTCACGGGCGGGTCCGGTGACGAGGGGCTGCGGGGGCGGTTCGCAGGGTAGGCGAGGCGGCCTCGGCGCCTCCTGCCCGGCGCTTGTGGCGCTCAGCCGGTCCTGTCCACTCATCGCACGGCCACCAGGTCCGATGCAACCGCAGCGGGTTGGCCGGCATCTGACCCAGCGAGCATCCACCAGCCCCCAAATCCACTGGAGAATCCATGCTCGCCGCACTGAAGACCTCGTTCGCCCTCAAGCTCGCCACGGCCGCTGCCGCGACCGCCGCCGTCGCTGGCGTCGCCGACGCAACGGACGCGATCTCCCTGGACTCCCTGTTCTCCGGCTCCAGCTCCACGGCCGTCGAGTCGGGCATCGACACCAGCGTCGACGGTGACGTGGGCGTCGGAGCCGACAACGGTGGCGCCACGGTCACCGGCACCGTGGACCTGGGCGTCGGCCTCGACTGACCTGCCACATCAGGGCGCCAGGATCTCCATGAGGTCCTGGCGGCCCTGGAACTCGGCGCGTCCCTGCGGCGTGCCGTTGAACTCCGTGTCGCGCACGTCGAGGCTGGCCCCTCGTGCCAGCAGCCAACCCATCGTCTCGGGCCGGTCGAAGTCCACCATCGCATGCAGCGCCGCCCCGGCCCAGTGGGTTCCCGTCGGCACCCCATCGATGTCGACGCCGTGGGCAAGCAGCCAGTCGGCTGCCTCATGCTGGCGGTTGATGAGCGCCAGCACGAAGGCCTGGTCGAGCACGTGCTGTGGATCGCTTGCCGTGGCCGGATCGACGCGGTCCTCGAAGGGGCACCCAACCGGCCCGGCTTCCGGCAGCAACGCCCCGTCCGCGGAGAAGAAGGCAGCCATCGCATCGACATCGCCCTGTCCCGCCGCCAGTCGCAGCGAGGGCAGCGAGGCGCCCCGCCCCGCGAGGTGCGCGACGGTGTCGCCGTGTCCCCAGTAGTTCGCCTCCTCGGCCGGGGTCCACGGGGCGCCGGTCTCGATCGGGGCGCCGGCGTCCAGCAGGACGTCGATGACCTGGATGCATCCGGTCGAGGCAGCTGCGACCAGCGGCTTCTCGATGGACGCGCCGGCGTCGACCAGGACCTGGGCTGCAGCGCCGGGCATCGGCACCAACCCGAGCCCACCGTCGACGGCAACGAACTGCAGCAGCGACGGATGACTGGCCTTCGATCGGCGGTTCACCAGGTCCGGGTCCGCCGCCAGCAGGCGTCGAAGCTCGTCGAGGTCCTCCTGCGTGATCGCCAGCATGGCCGGCCGGAAGGCGGCGTCCATCAGGAACTCCGAAAGGCGGCGAGCAAGCGCTCGGCTGCCACCGAGGCCGGGATGACCCCGTTGGCAACATCCTGTTCCGCGTCGCCGACCAGCGCCCCGACGTCCGGGTCACCGCGGAAGTCGGTCATGAGCCGGTCTTCGACCAGGTCCCAGAGCCAGCGCACCTGCTGCTGGCGACGACGCCGGCCCAGCGCCCCGCTGTCCTCCAGCGTGCGGCGATGGAGGGTGATGCGATCCCAGAGTTCGTCCAGTCCCGTCTTCTCGAGGGCGGAGAGCAGGAGGGCTTCGGGCTGCCAACCGTCGGTCGGTGACTGCAGGATCGAGAGGGCCGTGCGGTAGTCGCGGGCCGCGACCTCCGCCGCCTTGACCCGATCGCCGTCGGCCTTGTTGACGGCGATGATGTCGGCCAGTTCCAGCACGCCCTTCTTGATCCCTTGCAGCGTGTCCCCCGCCCCGGGCAACGCCAGCACGAGGAAGAGATCGACCATCCCGGCGACGGCGACCTCGGACTGTCCGACCCCGACGGTCTCCACCAGCACGACGTCGTGCCCTGCTGCCTCGACGATCACCATGGTCTCGCGCGTCGCCCGGGCCACGCCGCCCAGGGTCCCGGCGGCAGGCGAGGGCCGGATGAAGGCGCGCCCCGTCGACGCGAGGTCGGCCATGCGGGTCTTGTCCCCGAGGATCGAACCGCCCGTCCGTGTCGAGGTCGGATCAACGGCCAGCACCGCGATGTCGAGGTCGTGCTCCTTGACCAGCCACGAACCGAACGCGTCGATGAAGGTGGACTTGCCGACGCCGGGGACGCCGGTGATGCCGACACGCATCGCCTTGCCGGCGTGGGGCAGGAGACGGCGAAGCAACTCGTCGGCGGCCTCGCGGTGACGAGGCGCGCGAGACTCGACCAGCGTGACCGCCTGACCGAGGGCCGCTGGGTCGCGTGCCAGGACACCGGCCTCGAGGGCATCGACGTCCGGCATCGCAGCCGACTTGGGTTCAGGCGTCACGGTGGCGGCAGCGGTCGGGGCGGGCTGCCCGGAGCAGGCTATTGCAGGTGGTCGACCAGCCAGCGGTGCAGCGCCAGTTGCTTGGTCCATCGGGTCATGCACCAGCCGACGAAGCGCTTCTGTCCCAGGACCTTGGGCTGCCCCAGGTCCTGACCGGTCCACAGGGCGTTGTGTCGCAACAG
>CBDTZE010000345.1:0-3005 GCA_965364815.1 uncultured Nitriliruptoria bacterium
GGTTCGCCCGCGCTGGCGGCACCGCCGACGGCGGACCGGCGCACGGCGACCTCGCCCCGTGGAACCTGTTGCGGACGCGGCGAGGCTGGGTGCTGGTCGACTGGGAGCACCAGCGCTCGGGCGTCGCTCCGTTCACCGACGTCCTGGCACACCTCACCCAGACCCACGCGCTGGTGGGGCGCCCCGACCGAGCAGAACTCGTCGCGGGCCTCCGCGACGGCCAGGGCTGGGTCGGTGCGTCGGTGGCTGCCTGGGCGGACGGCGCGGGTCTGCCAGCCAGCCTCGCCCTGGCCCACCTCGCCGATCACCTGACCGAAGCCAACGAGCGGTGGGAGTCGACATCCGACACGGGCCAGGCTGCACGTGACGCGCGCCTCGCCCTGCTCCGAGAGGTCAGCTGAGTGACGGACAACCGCATGCTCCGCATCGTCGGGGCGTTCCTGGTGGTCCTTGGCCTCGTGCTGGCCGGCCTCGCCCTTCGGGGCCGAGACCAAGGACCGGCGCAGACTCCCAGCCCCGATCTGCCGGCAGTCTCCGCCTCTCCTTCCGAACGGCGGACACCGCAACCGCCGATCGACCGGTCGGAGATCCACGTCGACGGCCGCGCGACCGACCCAGACGCCAGGGGAACCGAGGACGACCCGCTCCCGACGATCCAGGGCGCGCTCAACCTGGCCGGGGATCGCAGCGAGGCAGGCCTGCCGACCACCGTCGTCGTCGCGGCCGGGACCTACCGCGAGGAACTCGAACTGTCCCCGGCGGACGACGCGATCACGTCGGGCACCATCGTCCTGCGGGGCGTGGACGTGATCGTCTCGGGTGCGGACCGACGCAACGCAACGCAACGCCCCGACGGGCTCTGGGAGCTCCCGTGGGACGAGGCGTGGGGTCCGTCCCCCTTCCCCGACGGGTGGGAGGGCAGCATCGCCGACGGCCACCTGCGCGACCAACCACTGCTGCTGCGCCGTGAACTGGTTGTCGCCGACGGCGTGCGCCTCGATCCACGCAACCGACTGGACGAGGTGCTCGACGCGCCCGGCACGTTCGCCGTGCTGGATGACCAGGCGATCATCGTCGCGAACACCCCCGACGCCGGGCCGGACAGCTTCGAGGTCGGCAAACGGGAGACCCTGTTGAAGATCGACGGCCGCCGTGGCGTGACCGTCCAGGGCCTGTCCTTCCGCCACGCCCCGACCCGCGTCCAACGCCGAGCCGTCACGGTCCTCGGGAGCGACGACATCACGTTCGAGGACGTCGACGCCTCCGAGAACTCGTGGTTCGGGCTGGGGATGACCGACTCCCGCGAGATCACGCTGCGCCGCGTCACCGCGGACCGCAACGGTGGCGGCGGCCTGACCGCCTTCGAGGTCGACGACCTCCTCGTCGAGGACAGCAGCACCTCCCGGAACTCGTGGCGCACGGCGATCTCCGCGCCCGGCACACGGGGCGACCACGTCATCGACCTCGGCGTGCCCGACTTCGCCAGCGGCCAGAAGTTCTTCCGTCTGCGGGGCGCCCTGTTCCTGCGCCACACCGCCGTGGACAACGCCACGAACGGCCTCTGGTTCGACTTCGACAACGTCGATGTCGTGCTCGAGGATTCCGAGATCCGGGACAACGGCACGCAGGGCCTCTTCATCGAGGCCAACCAGGGCCCCGTCGCCATCCGGTCCTCGCGCATCTGCGGCAACGAGGTCGGGATCCTCGTCTCCAACAGCGAGGACCTGACGATCCGCGACTCGATCCTCGGCGACAACGTGATCTCGCAGGTCTACGTGGCCGGCCAGGTCCAACGCGGCATCGCGACGCGCGACGGCGAGGAACTGGTCCTGACCACCACACGCCTCGCGCTCGCGGGCAACACGATGGTCGCGACCTCGGGTCAGCGCCTGCTCATGACGCGGCTGTCCGACCAGGGGTGGCGTGACGTCCTGGGAACCACGTCGGCCACCGCCAACACCTACGTCCAGGCAGCCGACACCCCGGGCTTCCTGCTCCCGGAGGACGAGGACGCGGACCTCGCGCGATGGCAGGAGGCCACCGGCCTCGATGCGGACTCCGCGACCGCGCCGTTCACCACGGCCTGCCCAGAGCGTTGACCGACTACCGTCGGTCCTCGGCCGACGACAAGGAGCCGACGTGACGACAGGCAAGGGCCTGTTGTTCATCGTCTCGCAGCCGCGCTCCGGCTCGACGGTGCTCCAGCGACTGCTCACCAACGCCCCCGCCGTGATGGGGTCGACCGAGCCGTGGTTCCTGCTGCACCTGTTCGCCATGGACCGGCCCGGGACGCTGGCCACCGAGTACAACGCCCAGCACGCGCTCCGGGGCCTCGACGAGTTCCGTGAACTGGCGGGCGACGACGCCTGGACCGAAGCCGTCCGGGCGGCCGCCGGGGTGCTCTACGGCCGGGCCCTCGCCAGCGGGTCCGCGACCACCTTCGTGGACAAGACCCCGCGCTACCACCTCGTCCTCGACGAACTCCGGGCCACGTTCCCCGACGCCGCGATCGTGCTGCTGACCCGCAACCCGCTCGACGTGCTGTCCTCCATCTGGATGCGCCACGCGGCCGGATCCTGGGCTGGCCTGGCACGCCGAGACCGACGTCTCGACCTCGTCGCAGCACCCGGGGCGCTCGCCGCCGCCGTGCGCGACCCACGGCCCAACGAGGTGCTGGTCCACTACGACGACCTCGTGCGCACCCCAGAACCCACCCTGCGCCGCATCTGCGACACGGCGAACCTCGAGTTCGACGGACGGATGCTGGCCTACGGCGATGATTCCGTGAGCGGCCTCGGTGACCAGTGGGCCGTCGCCGACCACGCCGGCCCGGTCACCGACCACGTCGACGCCTGGCGCGGGCGTCTCACCCAACCCTGGCAGCGGGCCTTCGCCGCGGCGCACCTGCGCGGGCTGGGTGGCGACGTCATGGCCGACCTCGGCCATGACCTCGCGGCGCTCCTGGCGGCGCTCCTGGCGGAAGCTAACGGGGAGGGCATCGAGGA
>CBDTZE010000346.1:0-3003 GCA_965364815.1 uncultured Nitriliruptoria bacterium
GGTCACCGCCGCCTGAGACGCAGGCCCAGCAGCGCCAGCCCGGCCAGTGCCGCTCCCCCGCCGGTCACGGGCAACGGCCGAGGCGCCGGAGCGTCTGGTGTCGGCGCAGCCTCGTGACCACCCGTCGTGACGCGTGTCACGACGAGGTTCGGGTCGGCGAGAATGTCGGCCTCGCAGAAGTGCATGTCGTTCCACTCCTGGTCGGAGAACATCTTCGTCTGGTCCTTGAACCAGGGCGAGGTGATGTCCTCGGACTGCGAGTACGTCACGATCGCGTTCGTGATCGGACAGCCGTCCGTGAACTGCACGGCCATCACGAACGACGAGCCGTGCTTGACGTCCTTCCACCCGTCGCCGGTCCAGTTGACGTTGATGGCGTTGAAGACGCCCAACGTTCCGGGGCCACCATGGATCGGGATCTCTTCGCCGTCGCCACGGTCCTCGAACTGCAGGCCGCGCAGCGGCGAGTCCAAGGGGATGCCCGCCTTGTTGAAGTCGTCGACCGCGCGACCCAGCGCCCCGACGACCAACGGGTCGGTCGTGTCAAGGGTGTTGGGCGTGTTGACGGGGTCGGAGACGTCGAAGCCGGTCGCGAAGACGCCGGTCGCGATCGAGTCGACGTGCCGCCAGAAGCGTCGGAAGATCGGAGCACCGGGCGAGTCCAGGTCATCGCGCAGGTCCCAGGCCGCCAGCACCGGGCACGCGCCCGACACGTCGACCGGCGGACCCAGCACGGGCGCCGAGGTCTCCAGCGCGGCCGGGTTCGGCACGGTGAGCACCGGCGCCATGCCCCCGGGCAGGGACTCGCACATCGTGACGAGGTCGTCACGGACCAACTCAGCCGCGTACTGGCGGTTGTTGAAGACCGCGTCCATGAGGATCGGCTGAGTCCAGAGGTTGCCCTCGTACTCGTCCGTTCCGGCCAGGCGTTCCTCGACCATCTTGAGGCCGATGCGTGTCCGCAGGGTCCGCTCCGCTTCCTCGTCGCCGACGATTCGGGCATACCCGGTCAGCGGCTCGTTGGGGTTCGACAGCCAGTAGCTGTCGTTGCCGTTGTGGACGTAGTCGTTGCGGAACAGGTGCGGCAGGTTGCCCGGCCCGAAGATCCCCGGCGCCACGGCGTCATCATCGGTGTCCCAGTCGCAGTCGGAACGCGAGCCGTCGAGGATCGGCAGACCCAGCGCGGCGAACGTCGCCTGGCCGGCCTGGGTGTTGCAGATCTGCACCTTGCTGTCTGGCACGTTCGGCACCACGGAGATGTCGCTGTAGAGCGCCTCGCCGGCGGAGTCGGCAGCCATGGTGTTGACCCACGGGACGCCCTGGTTGCGGACGATGACGTCGTAGAGCTCCCGGACCGACTGGGCGAAGTTCTTCTCGAAGAAGTGGTTCAGGTACCGGAACTGGTCGTTGGCGTCCTGAATCGCGAACGCCTTGTTGGATGTCCACGGGAAGATCGGCAGTCCGAGGATGCCGTTCATCATGGGGCCGTAGATCGTCGAGTACAACGTCCGCGTCTCGGTCGCAACGGACCCGTCCGCCTGCAGGACCTCGATCTCCAGGACCGTCTCGTCCATCGGGATGACGGCACCGTCGACGACGTAGGACGTCGGCGACGCCAACGTCAACTCCATGGGCGTGAATCGGTAGGCCGTCGACACCGTGTGGGTCCAGGCAACGCCATCGGTGTGTCCGATCAAGACCAACGGAACGCCGTAGAGCGAGGAACCGCTGACATTGAGCTCACCCGGGATCGTGAGTTGGAACTGGTAGAGCCGCTCGCCGCCGTGCCACGGGAAGTGCGGGTTGCCCAGCACCATGCCCTTGCCGTTGTCGGTGACCTCACCGCCGAAGCCGAAGGCGTTGGATCCGATCCCGATGGCCTCGTGGAACCGACGCGGGAACTCGCGCTCGAAGAGGTCGGTGGCTTCCCGGTCGACGCGCTCCTGCTGTGCCTGGGTGAGCGGCGACTGCCCGCCGTCGGGTGGCTGCGCTCCACCGATCTCGTTGATCGCGACGCCCCGACTCGCCAGCGACGCCAGTTGGTAGAACCGTCGGTAGACGTCGATCTCCGTGATGGGCCGGACCCACGCTGCGCCCTTGCAACGAGGGTCGGTCAGACCGTCTGCGCCGCCGGCGTCAGCGAGCCACTTGTTGTACCCAGCCACATACCCCGTGACGCCCTCGACGATGCCGGCCTGCGGGCCATGGGGCGGGTCGAGGGTCAGCAACTCCTCGATGCGTCCAGAGGCATTGACCGACGCATAGAAGAAGTCGGAGTCGCGGTTCGAGTTGGTGGTGCCGTTGCCGTTGAAGCCCCAGGTCTTGTCCGGCCCGAAGTACTTGGACCGCTCAGCGGACACCGTCACGTAGAAGTCGGCGGCCGTGCAGATGTTGTCCTCGGCGAACACGTAGCCGAATCCGAAGGCAACGTCACCGAACGAGTCCGCGATGATGTGCGGGATCCCCTGCGAGGTCCGCCGGATCGTGGCGTCGTAGCCGTGGGCCGCCGCGCTGGGCCCGGCTTGGACTGCCGAGGCGACGATGCCCAGGGAAACTGCAGCAGCGAGGGTGCGAAGACGCATGGCGGAACCGTCTGTCTGGGGTGGATCCCGGAGACTAGTTCTCGAGTCAGCGATCGCGGCCGATGGCGATGATGCCCAGCGGCACCGAACCGGCGAGGATCAGCAGCAGGGCCGGGGCGGCGGCGCGTGCGAAGAAGGCGGCCTCCGTGGCAGCCCACACCTGCGTCGCCAGCGTGTCGAACCCGATGGGCGACAACAAGAGCGTGGCCGGCAGTTCCTTGAGCGTCGTGAGGAAGACCAGCGCCCCGCCGGCAACCGCGCCCCGACGTGCCATCGGCAGCACGACGCGCCACAACGCCCCGGCCGGTGACGACCCCAGCGTCCGGGCGGCGTCCTCGGCGCCATCGGGCACCTGGGCCAGCGAGGTGCGCATGGCCCCGAGCGCCTGCGGGAGGAACAACACCACGTAGGCCGCGATCAG
>CBDTZE010000347.1:0-3002 GCA_965364815.1 uncultured Nitriliruptoria bacterium
CGCCGCGTCCGAGTCCCTCGAGGCCTTCGGCGGCGCCGGCTACATCGAGGACACCGGCCTCCCGTTGCTCCTGCGCGATGCCCAGGTGCTGCCGATCTGGGAGGGCACGACCAACGTGCTTTCCCTCGACGCCCTGCGTGCTCTCCAACGCGAGGACGCCCTGTCCCCCTTCATCGAGGACGTGCGCCGCGCCGCCACCTCGACACAGGACGCCGGCTTGGCCGCGATCGGCAAGCAGGCCATCGAGGCTGCGGAGCACGCCGCGACCTGGGTCGCCGACGGCATGAGCGGGCCGGGCATCGACGCGGTCCAGCACGGGGCGCGTCGCTGGGCCATGACCCTCGGCCGTTCGATGCAGGCCGCGTTGTTGGCGCAACAGGCGCAGCACGACCTCGACCGTGGGGTGCGAACGACTGCCGCGGTGGCGAGGAAGTTCGCCGCGGACGGCCTCGACCTGCTGCAACCCGCCGGCGAGTTCGCCGCGGACGACGCACTGCTGGTCAGGGGCGAATGATGAACACCGATCCAACCGAGATCCCCGTCGGCTTCCGGGTCCGCGCCCCGAAGTTCTTGCCGGTCATCCTCTGGATGGCCGCGCTGATGAACGTCGCCACGCTGCTGGCCCAGTTCAGCGCGGTGTCGATCCTCCTGGCGGCTGGCCTGGCCTTCGCCGGCTACGCCCAGTTCGCCTGGCACGCCGACATCCGCCCCGACGGGATCAGCTTCCGCAACAAGGCCGGCGTCGACTGGGACCGGACGTGGGACGAGCTTCGCCCCGGCGTCGTCGTGCAGCGGCCCGCCCGCTTCGGGTCCCTGGTCCGGGGGCGGCTCAGGACTGGTCGGCGCGTCGCCATCCCGAACGGGCCGGTGCGCACCCTCGCTGGCGGTCCGGTCGCCCCGGAGACCGCCCGCGGCCTGATCCAGGCCTGGGCCGACGCAGGCACGGGTTCCGACATCGAGACCTCCTGAGCGCCCTGCGTTCGTGGGTGCGATTTCCAGCGTGAGCGGCGCCGTCCCCGGGCAGGACTCTGGGGCTGCCGACACACCTCGCCGGCGGCTCCACCAGACGAGAGGCATCCACCATGGAACAGGACACCAAGCTGAAGTGGGAAGGTCGCTGGGACCAGCTCAAGGGCAAGGTCAAGGAGACCTGGGGCGACCTGACCGACGACGACCTCGACGTCGCCGAGGGCCAGTACGACCAGATGGTCGGCCGCATCGAGGAGCGCACGGGCGAGAAGTCCCAGGAGATCCGCCGCCAGATGGACGGTTGGTGACCCACTGAGGTGACCCTCCGCTGAAACGACCGCGCCCCGACCTCATCGGTCGGGGCGCGGTCACGTTTTCCAGCGATCCTCAGGCGGAGAGGCCGCCGAAGTGACGGGCGATCTGGCGGCCGATGACCAGCTGCTGGATCTCCTTGGTGCCTTCGAAGATCTCGTAGATCTTGGAGTCGCGGTGGAACTTCTCCACGTCGAACTCGCGGGAGTAGCCGAAGCCGCCGTGGATCTGGATGGCCTCGTCGGTGGCCCAGACGGCGACGCGGCCGGCCTTGAGCTTGGCCATCGATCCCTCGCCGTACTTGAAGGTCTGCCAGGTCGAGCCCATGTTGATCCCGCGCCAGCACAGCAGCCGGGCGGCGTCGATCTCCGTGGCCATGTCGGCGAGCTTGAAGGCGATGGCCTGGTGGCGGATGATCGGCACGCCGAACGTCTCGCGCTCCATGGCGTACTTGACGCTCTGTTCGAACGCGGCGCGGGCGATGCCGACGGCCTGGATGCCGACGATCGGGCGCGTGGCCTCGAAGGTCGACAGGGCGCCGGACTTGGACTTCTTCGCCGCATCGGGGTTCTTGGCGCGCTCGATCTTGTCGTTGAGCTTGTCCTCGCCGCCCAGCAGGTGATCGTCCGGCACGAAGACGTCCACGAACGCGATCTCCGCGGTGTGCGAGGCACGGATGCCCAGCTTCTTGGTCTTCTTCGTCATGCTGAACCCCTCCATGTCCTGCGTGACGATGAAGGACGCCTGGCCGCGGTGGCCGAGCTTGGGGTCGACGGTCGCGACGACGATGTGCACGTCGGCGATGCCGCCGTTGGTGATCCAGATCTTCTCACCGTTGAGCAGCCAGCCACCCTCGACCTTCTCCGCCCGGGTGCGGATCTTGGAGACGTCGGAGCCGGCTCCGGGCTCGGAGACGGCGTACGCCCCGACCTTGACGTCATCGGGCGTGCCGAAGATGCGGGGCGCCCAGGTGCCGATCTGTTCACCGGTGCCAGTCGCCGCAAGGCCCGCAAGCGCCAGGCCGGAGCCGAAGATCGCCAGGCCGATGCCGGCGCAGCCCCAGAACAGCTCCTCGATGATGAGGGCCGTGGTGATGCCGGTCGGGTCCTGGCCGGCCATCGTGTAGTAGTCCATGCCGTAGAGGCCGACGTCATAGGCCTTCTTCACGATCTCCCACGGGAACGACTCGGTCTCGTCGTAGTACCGGTGGGCCGCCATGCCATCGATCTGGGCGTCGCGGAACTCCTTCTGGGCGAAGTCATGGGCCCAGTCACGGGCCTGCTGCTGCTCTTCGGTGAGGGTGAGGTCGAAGGCCATGGCAGACGGTCCGATGTGGTCGAGGCGACGGGGCCATCACACAGTAATCGCCGGTCGCCCCGTTCGGGGACGCGCGCAGAACCAGAGTCGCCCAACCGGCCGCTGGTATCTTCCGGACATTGACTGTGCCCCCAAGAGACCGGGGCGACGCGCCCACGAACACTCACGGCGTGACACACAAAGATCCGGTGCCGGCCCCCTCTGCGAGCCCCCCTCCCTCCCGAGGCCGCACCACCTGATGCCACCAAGGCGAAGCGTGACCACA
Organism: uncultured Nitriliruptoria bacterium; assembly: GCA_965364815.1. Lineage (GTDB taxonomy): Bacteria > Actinomycetota > Nitriliruptoria > Nitriliruptorales > Nitriliruptoraceae > CBDTZE01. Next base: position 2,864 of record CBDTZE010000347.1, read on the forward strand.
ACCGACCAGACCATTTCCGACGACGCCCCCGAGGCCGACGCACCCGAAGAAGCAGTGGAAGAGCGCGAGCCCATGCGGTTCGACTCCACCGCGCTTGACCCCACCCTCATCGGGGCGCTGGCGGACAAGGGCTTCCACA